>DATDUR010000047.1:0-7382 GCA_035290305.1 Patescibacteria group bacterium | reverse complement strand
ACTGGCCGACTGTTCGTCCAAAAACCCCGAGGAATGCGAACTTTACATCGTGGAGGGCGACAGCGCCGGCGGCAGCGCCAAACAGGGCCGTAATCGGCGTTTTCAGGCCATTCTGCCGCTTCGGGGCAAAATTTTAAACGTGGAAAAATCCCGTCTGGATAAAATGCTGGCCAACAACGAGCTTAAATCTTTGATTATCGCCCTGGGCACCAACTTCGGCGAGCAGTTTAATATTGAAGATTTGAGATACGGCCGCATCATCATCATGACCGACGCGGACGTGGACGGCGCCCATATCAGAACCCTGTTATTAACTTTTTTTTACCGGTATTTTCCGGACATTATCACCCAGGGCCATTTATTTATCGCCAAACCGCCGCTGTATATGGTTAAAAAGGGCAAGGAAGTCAATTACGTTTATACCGATGAAGAGCTGGAGGCTTTAAAGAAAAAATTGGGCGTCGTTGACGTGGTAAGCGTTTTCTCGGAAGAAAGCGAAGCGGCGGATGAGGAGGGGGAAGCGGTCAAAGAAAAAGAAAAGTCAGCCAAGCTGAACATTCAGCGCTACAAAGGTTTGGGCGAGATGAATCCCCAGCAGCTCTGGGACACGACCATGGATCCGGCCCAGCGCATCATGAAAAAAGTTTCCATAGAAGACGCGGTCAAAGCCAACGAAATTTTTGAAATTCTGATGGGTTCGGATGTTTCTTCCAGAAAAAGATTCATTCAGATACACGCTACCTCGGTTCGGAATCTTGACGTATAATTAAACTACGAATTACAAATCCGTACTAATATACTAATTTGGTAAACTGAATTAAGAGTTAATAATTCAGTAATATCCATTAAATCCCATTTGTATATTCGTATTAATTAGTAATTCGTAGATAATCTTATGGCGACTAAGATAAAAAAATACAACAACGTCACCTGGTTAAACATAGTTGAGCCGAACGCGGAGGATTTAAGATATTTAAAGAATAATTTTAAATTCCACCCTCTGGATTTAAAAGACGTGGAGGGCGAGTCGCAGCGGTCAAAAATAGACGTTTACGCCGATTACGCTTTTATCATTCTGCGTTTTCCGGTCACCTACAAAACCGATAATTTAATCGGCAGCCACGAGCTGGACGTGTTTCTTAGCAAAGATACCTTGATTACCGTCCAGAAAAAGAAGCTCAAGAGCTTGAATCAGTATTTTTACAAGGTGGCCAACAATAAAAAACTTCAGCACGAAATTTACGGTTCCCGGGCGGCTCTTTTGTTGTATCACGTGCTGGCAGAGATGTACCGGTCAAGCTTAAAGCTGACGGACGGCGTTTTGCGCGACATCAACCAGATAGAAAGCCAGGTTTACGAGGAACATACCAGGCTGGCGGTTAAGAATTTAGCCATTGCCCGCCGGAATGTTCTGACTTTTAAAACCGTCATTGAACCGCAACGTTCGGTCGTCAGGACTTTGGTCGGCCTGGAAACGGATTACTTAAGCGGCGATTTGGCCAATTATTTTGACGACATTGCCGATTACATTGACCGGATTTACGCCATTCTGGCCACCGGCAAGGAATTAATTGATGGTCTGCACGAAACCAACGAATCCCTGAACACTTACCGCCTGAACCGGGTGATGAAGATTCTGACCATTTTTTCCGTTTCCATGTTGCCTTTAACATTGCTGACCGGCCTTTACGGCATGAATCTGGAAAGCCTGCCTTTAATCCATAATGAGGGTTTGGTCTGGTACATTTTTGGCGGCCTGGCCGCGGTTATCGTGATAATTTTCGCCATTTTAAAGAAACGGGACATTATTTGATAAGGGGGCGCAATAGTTAAATAGTTATCGCTCAAGTTCAAGCTTGACGATTTTTTTAAAACAAAAAGCAGAGGATAAATTCCTCTGCTTTGGATTTATTTTATTTTTTTTCTTTTTTGTAGAGAATGTAAGAATAAACAATCGGGATAAGGGAAACGGCGATGGCCGGCACCACCAGCGTCAGCAGGATATTGCTGTAAGGCAATAGGGGAGTGATTAACAATAAAACGCCGAAGACAATGAAGAGCTTGCCGCCCAGGCGGTGGGTTTTATTCCAGACTTCATCGGAAGAGAGGGTCCAGGGCGTTCTGATGCCCATAAACCAGTTGGCTTTGATTTTGCCCAGGTAGTTGCCCAAAATTATAAACATCAGGCCGATGGCCACCGGTATCCAGACTTCCACCTTAACGTTATAACCTAGCGTGTTAAAAGAAGCAATCAGGTAAATGGCCAGCATCATCAGAAGAAGCAGGGCTCTGAACAGAAAATAGACTTTGGTGAACTGCTGGTATTTTTCTTTTTTGGGGTCAAGGCTGGGAATAAAAATAAAGAGGACGTACATGCCGATGGCAATCAGGGGCATTAGCCAGGCGCCTTCAAATTTGCCGCCCCAGCGGTCAACCTGGCCGCTAGGGCCCCAGTGCATCGGCACGGTCTCGGGGAAAACCGAATAAAAGTAAAAACCCAAAGCTATGGAGATTAAAATTATTAAGATGGGAAGGATTTCTGTTTTGAAAGTAAATTTCATAAAGTTTGAGATTAATGATTTCGGCCTCGTGCCAAAGGCAGATAAGCCTATGGCTTAAAAGGCCGATCAGCCTCTGGCTGAAAGGATTATTTTTGGAAAATTTTAAAATAGCCGTCAAGGACTTCGTCCATAACGCTTAAATTTAAAGTATAGATGATTTGCTGGCCGGACCGTTCCTGGCTGATTAAATCGGCTTCTTTAAGAATGTTAAAATGGTGGGTGAGGGAGGGAAGGGTAATTTTAAAATGTTCGGAGATTTCTCCGGCGGACATGGATTTCTTTTTTAAAAGTTCCAGGATTTTCCGGCGGCTGGGATCGGACAGGGCTTTGAAGGTTTTGTTTAAGGTCATAATTTAGATATTTAGATAACTGTCTAAATAATATCACAAAATAAAAACAAGTCAATTACTGCTTGTGGATAACCGTGAAGTACGTAGACTTCACGGTAAAAAAAGCCCCGGGTGGCTTAATGATACCCGGGAAACTTTATTGTCGTTGGAGACTCTCGTGAATTGAGAGTCTCTTTTTTATTGTTTGCCCTCCGTGAGGGGCTTTTTCTCTCTCCTTACTCTCTCCTTACTCTCTCCTAACGAACTTAGTTCGTTATTTAGTACCCCCCGACAAAGGGGGCCCCAAGCCCGGCTTTTAAGCCGAACAGGCCATCTTATAATATTAAGAAAATCTTGTCAATACCTTTAAAATCCGCTAATTTTAGGCAATTTTAAAAATGGTTTATCCACCCTTGCCTTTATTTTATGCTTATGCTATATTTTCATACAGATGGCCCGAAAGGGCCTTTTAAAGACCTCTAATTCGCTAATTTTAGCTAAAAATTGATATTATGTTTAAAAAGCTTACCAATTACATCCGGGAATCCAGGATTGAGCTTAAGAAAGTGGTCTGGCCGAGCAAAAAGCAGACTAAAAACCACACTTTGCTGGTCATCGGGATTTCCGTGGCCGTGGCTTTATTTTTGGGAGCCGTGGATTTTTTATTAAACCAGATTTTGGAATTAGTCATTTATTAGTTTAATTCAAAATTCAAAACTTAAATTTCGTAATTCAAAATTAGGCATATGCCAAAACAAACATTACAACAGGGCCGCCGGTGGTACGTTTTACATACTTATTCCGGCTACGAGGAAAACGTTTCCAGCAACTTGAAACAGCGCATAGAATCCATGGACATGGAAGACAAGATTTTTGACGTGCTGGTGCCCACCGAGACCAAAATCAAAATCAGGAACGGCAAGCGCACCACGGTCAGGGAGAAAATTTTTCCCGGCTACGTTCTGGTGAGTATGATTGTGACGGACGATTCCTGGTACGTGGTCAGAAACACCCCCAACGTAACCGGCTTTGTCGGTTCGGGCACCACCCCGACTCCGATTTCCGACGCGGAAATCAAGGAACTGCAAAGAAGAATGGGCGTGGAAGAGCCGACTTACAAAGTGGACGTTTCAGTCGGTTCGCCGGTTAAGATTGTGGACGGGCCCTTCAAGGATTTTGAAGGCAAAATTTCCGACATTGACGAATCCAAAGGTAAAGTTAAAGTATTGGTTTCCATGTTCGGCCGGGAAACGCCGGTGGAACTGGACTCCCTGCAAATCAAAAAGATTTAAGCGTGAATATATTGCAAATTCTCGAATTGGTCAGCGGACAAATAAGCAAATAATCAAATACTCAAATAATCAAATAATATACATATGGCAAAAAAATTATTAACCACCATCAAACTGCAGCTTAAGGCCGGGGCGGCCAATCCGGCGCCGCCGGTCGGCACGGCTTTAGGGCCTCACGGAGTCAATATTCAGGATTTTTGCGCCAGGTTTAACGAAGCCACCAAAGACAAGGGCGGAGACGTTATTCCGGCGGAGATTTCCGTTTACGAAGACCGGAGTTTTGATTTTAAGCTCAAAACCCCGCCGGCGGCCGAACTCTTAAAGAAAGCGGCCGGCATCCAAAAAGGCTCGGGCAAGCCCAACACCGAGAAAATCGGCAAGGTCACCCGCGCCCAGATTAAAGAAATCGCCGAAAGGAAAATGGAAGACTTAAACGCCAACGACCTGGAAGCGGCTATGAAAATCATTGAAGGCACGGCCAGGCAGATGGGCCTGTTAGTTGAATAAATTAAATAAGAATTAATCATAAAATTTATGCCAAAGTATTCTTGGATCAGGCTGGTCTATCTTTATCTGATGACCGCCATCGGCTTAGTGGTCTTTATCATCGGCTCGGTAACTCTGTTGAATATCGCGCTGAAGATGTACGTTTTTACCCAGGCCGATTCCGACAACTGGAACAACTACCGGCCTTCGGCGCTTTATCTGACTACTGAAAAGGCCCAGGTTGAGGCCATTAAATCCTGCAACCAGCTAACCGAGGCCGATCAGGCCATTATCGCCCAGTGGCTTAAGGATTATCAAAAGACCGCGGTCGCGGAAGAGAAAATTGATTATCAAAGGGCCCAGCGGGAAAGAGACGCGGCCAGGGGTTTGGCCATGATTTTAGTCGGCTTTCCGATTTACTGGATTCACTGGAGTTTAATCAAGAGAGACAAAAAAGATAAAGAAGTTTAAATCAAAGATAAATAATTAATCGAGGGACCCCGCCTCTTGGGCTTTGCTCAAGACGGGGGTTTGAACCTCGAAAGAAAGATTAATCGGATGTCCAAAACATCAAAGAGATTTAAGGAAGCAAGTCAAAAGGTTGACAGAAGCAAAGTCTATTTTCTGGACGAAGCCTTGAAGCTGTTAAAAGAGACTTCCACCGTCAAGTTTGACGCTTCCGTGGAAGCCCACATCCGTTTGGGCATTGATATTAAGAAAAGCGAGCAGACCGTTCGAGCCTCGGTGGTTCTGCCTCACGGCACCGGTAAAGCCAAAAAAGTCGCCGCTTTTGTTCTGGCCGACAAGGAAAAAGAGGCCAAACTTGCCGGCGCCGACATTATCGGCGGTAAAGACCTGATAGAAAAAATCAAAAAGGACGGCAAGTGCGACTTTGAAGTGGCCGTGGCCGTGCCGGAAATAATGAAAGACCTGGCGGTGATTGCCAAGACTTTGGGGCAAAAGGGCTTGATGCCCAATCCCAAAACCGGTACCGTGACTTCGGATATCAAAAAAGCCGTGTCCGAGCTTAAAAAAGGCAAGCAGAATTATAAGAATGACGATTCCGGCAACGTGCATCTGATGCTTGGCAAGACTTCCTTTTCCGAAGAGCAGCTGAAAGAGAATTTTATGGCTTTTCTGGATTCGCTTAAAAAATCCAAACCGGAGTCGCTCAAGGGGACTTTTATCAGGTCCATTACGATTGCTTCCAGCATGGGTCCCGGGATTAAGGTTCAAATTTGATAATTTCGGTTAAAGGCCGCATTGTCATGGCATGTCATGGCGACATGCCGTGACGACATGCCATAGATTAGCCTCTGGCTGAAATGATTAACCCCGCCCGCCGAATCGGCGGGCGGGGTTTTGATTTAGTTAAATTTTTTTGATAAGATAAGTTATATTAGCATTAAATTAAATCATATGACCAATTTGCCTTTAGGCCGGACCCAAGCTAGGCCTTCCTGGGACGAGTATTTCCTGAAGCTGGCCATGCTGGCCTCGGAGCGGGCCACCTGTCCCAGAATGCACTGCGGTTGCGTGCTGGTTAAAAATAACCACGTTCTGGCCACCGGCTATAATGGTTCCATCCCCGGCGACGACCATTGCGAAGACGTGGGTTGCCTGGTGGAGAACGATCATTGCATCCGGACCAACCACGCCGAAATCAACGCTTTGGTTCAGGCCGCCAATCAGGGAAATAACATTGAAGAGGCAACCGCCTATGTCACCAACATGTCCTGCACCACCTGCGCCAAGGCCCTGATTGCCGCCGGCGTTAAAAGGGTGGTGGTTTTTTCCGATTTTCACGACACCAAAGCGACCGAGTTTTATCAAAAAGCCGGAGTCAAGATAGACAAACTGCCCATGCCGTCCAAAACGATTGACTATGATTTGGAAAATTTCGGTTCGGCGGTTAAAACGGCTAACAGCAATTAGTGGTCAGTAATCAGTAATAAGTAATCAGTAAAATGGATAAAATAATATTAGGTTTTGTGAGCAAGCTGGCCGCCGGTAAAACCACCGTTTGCCAATATCTGGCCGAAAAATATCGGGCGGAAATTTTTACTTTTTCCACGCCCCTGCGCGACGTCTTGGACAGATTTAACCTGCCTCATACCCGTCAAAATATGCAAGCCGTTTCCCAGGGCTTACGGGAGGCTTTAGGCCAGGATATTTTAGCCAGAGTTTTGGCCGATGATGCCGTGGGTTCCAAGGTCAAGCTGGTTTGCGTGGACGGAGTGCGGCGGCCTAAAGATTTGGAGTATTTAAAAAAATTGAATAATTTTCATTTGATTTTCGTGGCTGCGGACCAGAAATTAAGATGGCAGAGAATCACCGGCCGGAAACAGAATCCCGGCGAGGATAATTGGACTTTTGAAGAATTCAAACAGCGCGAGGCGGCCGAAGCCGAAAGCCTGATTGACGAAGTGGCGCGTGAGGCTAAATTTAAAATACTCAATAACGGCACGGTGGAGGAGTTATATGAGCAGATAGAAAAAATATTGACTGAATTGGGAATTGTTGATTATTAATTTATAAAACAATGACTGAATATGATTTTATTTTAAGACTGGTTTTGGCTTTGGTTTTCGGCGGAGTAATCGGCATTGAAAGAAAAAGAGTCGGCAAGGCCGCCGGTTTTAGGACCCAGATGATGGTTTGCCTGGGTTCGGCTTTATTTACCATCCTGTCTTTTTACGACGCCCAGTTCGCGG
>DATDUR010000046.1:0-3366 GCA_035290305.1 Patescibacteria group bacterium | reverse complement strand
CTTTGGCCGTCTCGGCCGCCGGCATTAAGCCGGGCGAAACCGTTTATGATTTGGGTTGCGGCGACGGCCGTTTTTTGTTTGACGCGGCCAAACGCACCCAAGCCGGCCGGATTATCGGTTTTGAAATTTCTTTACTGCCTTATCTTTACGCCAAAGTCAAAACCCTGATTTTTAAAGATAAAAGGATAAAAGTCAGGTATCAGAATTTTTTCAAGGCGGATTTCGGCCAAGCCGACGTGATTTATTGTTTTCTGCTGCCTAAAACCATGAAAAAACTCAAGAGCAAGCTTTGGCGCGAAATGAAGCCGGGCAGTCGTCTGGTTTCTTACGTTTTCAGCCTGCCGGGCGCGGAACCGGCCGGGGAGAGTCTTATTCGCGATAAAAATCTGCCGATTTACGTTTATCGGTTTTAATCTAAACTTATCAACCGCATCTCTACAATTTATCAACGGTTTATGCACTTTTATTTGATTGAGAGTGTTTTATTTTATTGATATACTCACCTTGAAAACAAAAATCAAAATCAAAATCAAAATAAAATAAAAAATAAAAATTAACAAAAACAAACATGAAAAACGTAGATGAACTGAAAAAAATTCTGGATAACATAGAAATCCAGATTCAAAAATGCAAAGTCATTCTGGAAGGCGGCAGCCTGACCCCGGGAGTTCATGACGATTTCGTCAAAAAGGCCGCCAAGGTCGGCGAAGTCAAAACCACCGGCGAAGAAAGGATTATTGAGGGCGTCTTTGACGGCGAAAAGATGATCGGCCCGGACGGCAAAGAATACTCGGTGCCGGCCAATTACATTTCCAAATCCAAACTGGTTGAAGGCGATATTTTAAAACTTACCATTGACGAGCAGGGTAATTTCGTTTACAAGCAAATCGGGCCGGTGGACAGACAGAGAATGGTCGGTAAAATCATCAAAGACGAGGCCACCGGCGAGTTCAGAATCATGGCCGAAAACAAAGTCTTTCGGGTGATTCTGGCCAGCATCACTTACTTTAAGGGCGAAGAGGGCGACGAAGCCGTGATTCTGGTGCCCAAAGGCGCCGACAGCCAGTGGGCGGCCGTGGAAAACGTGGTCAGAAAAGGCAATAAGTAATAATCAATTGTAAATTATAAATTTTAAATTTAGAAACCGTCGGGTTAAAGCCCGGCGGTTTGATTTTTAACCCGCTTTTTGTTAAAATTCAGGCGCTTATGTCCACCACTTTATACCGAAAATACCGCCCGCAGAATTTTAAGGAGGTCGTGGACCAGAACCACGTTAAAATCACCCTGCAGCACGAAATTGAAACGGGCAAACTGGCCCACGCTTTTTTGTTTTCCGGCCCCCGCGGCATCGGCAAAACGACCATCGCCCGCATTCTGGCCAAGTCCTTAAATTGCCGGCAGAGGCAGGCTAAAGAGAGCGAGCCCTGTGGCCAGTGTTCCAGCTGTCTGGAAATCGCCGAAAGCCGCAGTCTGGACCTGGTGGAAGTTGACGCCGCTTCCAACCGCGGCATTAACGAAATCAGGGAACTGCGCGAGCAAACCAAATATTCGCCGGCCAAGGAAAAATACAAGGTTTTTATTATTGACGAAGCGCACATGCTCACTACCGAGGCTTTTAACGCTTTGTTAAAGACTCTGGAAGAACCGCCGGCCCACGCGATTTTCGTTCTGGCCACCACCGAAATCCATAAAATTCCCGACACCATCATTTCCCGCTGCCAGCGGTTTGATTTCAGGAAAGTTCCTTTTGAGGCCATCGTTAAACATTTAGCCCACATTTCGGACCGGGAAAACGTCAAAGTTGATAAAGAAGTTTTGGAAAACGTGGCCCGGCTTTCGGAAGGCTACTTGCGCGACGCCATTTCTCTGTTGGGACAGATTCTGGCTTTGGGCGAAAAAAACATAGATAAGGAAACGGCCAGTTTGGTTTTGCCCCGTTCCGACTGGCAGGAAGTTTTAAAGTTTATTTCTTTACTGATTGACAAAGACGGACGTCAGGCCGTGGAGCTGGTCAATAAACTGTTTGAAGAGGGGATTGACCTGGAGCATTTCACCGCCATTACCATTGAAAGTTTAAGGAAAGTTTTATACGCCAAAATCACCGGCGACTGGCAGGCGGTTTCCTGGGAATTCGGCGCCGAGTGGCTCAAGCCCCTGGCCAAGCAAGCGGAAAAAATTTCCGCCGGCGAATTGGTTAAGATGATAGAAATTTTAATGATTGCCTTTTTGGACGTTAAAAAAGCCCAGATTATCCAGCTGCCTTTGGAAATGGCCATTGTTAAAATTATTGAAGACGGCGAGGGGAGTGATGATGACCAGGGTCAGAATACCCCGCTGGGTGGCGGTGAAGCGAGGAGCGAGGAAGGAAGAGCGAGGAAGGAAGAGGGAAAAAATAAAAAGGAAGAAGTAATAAGTAAAGAAGAAAGTGTAGCCGAGGCTTCTTTATCCGCCGAAGTCACAGCGAAGGCGGAAGCCTCGGAAGCCTCGGAAGAAAAAACAATCCTTAACCCTCAATCCTCAATCCATAACCATTCAGTCAAAATAAGTTTTGAGGATATTAAAAAGAAGTGGCCGGAAGTGGCGGAAGCTTTAAAAGAGCACAATCACTCGTTATCAACTTTTTTAAAAGTGGGTAATCTTTCCGGTCTGGAAGGTAACCGGATAATGTTAAGCTTTGATTATAAGTTTCACATTGAAAGAATCAAGGAAAAGAAAAACTTCGCCATTATCAGCGAAGTCTTGAAAAAAGTTTATAATTGTGATTTACTGATTGACGGCCAGCTGGCCGAGCAGTCCCAAAGAACCGCCGAGGAAAGCCAGAGTTCGGTTAAAAGCGTTTTGGACGTTTTCGGGGGCGAGGTGGTTAATTGATATGCGCCAAAGGCGCACCCGCCTCTTAAGCCATAGGCTTATCTGCCTTTGGCACGAGGCGGGGGATAAAATACTTATTCGGGGATCGTCCCTCGGCCGTAGCCCGTAGCCGGGCAACCGGCCTACGGGCGAGGCTAATGGCCCGCCTACGCTTCCGCCGCCGCTAAAGCTATGGCTTAACAAGAAAGCTTCGGCGGACTGATGGACATTTACTGTAGTTTAGTATGATATTATCATTTGAAGCTTTAGCGAAGAATGATCGGGGATCGTCTAATGGTAGGACATTAGGTTCTGGTCCTAAGAATTGGGGTTCGAATCCCTATCCCCGAGCCAATAAAAAGCTCATTAAAGTTATTTGGTGAGTTTTTCTTTTTAGTTATGAATTATTAGAGGGATTCGAACGGGCAGAAGCGACCCGCCGAATAGGCGGGGAGCGTCGACAAGTCCGAGCGAGCGCAGGACTTGGCGCCGCCCTGGACAAGGAAGTACCGAGCG
>DATDUR010000045.1:0-8594 GCA_035290305.1 Patescibacteria group bacterium | reverse complement strand
ACCAAAGAAAACATTCCCACCCTGATTGACCGGGCCATTATTCCCGGGTTGCAGGGCGGCCCGCACAACCATACCACCGCGGCCATTGCCGTGGCTTTGGCCGAAGCCCTAAAACCGGAGTTTAAGGATTACGCCAAACAAATCGTGGCCAACGCCAAAGCTCTGGCCGAATCGCTCTTAAACGAAGGCTTGGAACTGGTCACCGGCGGCACCGACAACCATCTGATGATTGTTGATTTGACCAATTTAAACGTTTCCGGCAAAAAAGCCGAGGCCGCCCTGGACGAGGTCGGCATTACCGTTAATAAAAACACGGTGCCTTTTGACAAAAGAAGTCCGTTTGACCCCTCCGGCATCCGTTTAGGCACGCCGGCTCTTACTTCCAGGGGCTTTAAGGAAGAAGAAATGAAAATCATCGGCCAACTAATCGCCAAAACCGTCAAAAACATCGGCCACGATGCCGTCAAACAAGAGGTTAAAGAAAAAATCAAAGAACTGACCAGCCAACATCCGCTTTATCCCAATTTAAAATATAATTAAAAACCCGTCTAAAGGCCAAACCGCGCGCGCTTGGACGGATTTTTTGATTGCCAAATAAAATCAAAACAAGTATAATTAATTAGCTCTTGTTCTTTTCATCCAACTTAAGGAGGTAAAAAGTGAACGGGGAACAAAAAAGAATTGCCATCTTCATTGACGGCAGCAACTTCTACAACGGCAGCAGAATGGTCATCAAGCAAACTGCCATTAATTTCCAGACTTTCGGCCAGCTACTGCTCAATTACGTTAAAAATAAATTCCCCGAGCTTTTTCCCGAAGCGTCATTTCATATTTATTACTACAATTCCCTGATGGATCCCAGATATGATTCTCAAGGCTATGAACGCCAAAACTCTTTTCTGCAACGTCTTCACAAAATGCCTCAACTGACTTTGAAAATGAAAAGATTACTCTATGAAAAAGTGGAAGGCGCTGAAAACTATTACGCGGAAGAAAAAGGCGTTGATCTGCAAATCTCCATGGATATGATTACCATGGCCGCTAAAAACGAATGCGACTTGATTATTCTGGTTTCCGGCAATGGAGATTTTGCCGAAACAGTGGAATACGTCAAAAGTCTCGGTAAACAAGTTTTCGTGGCTTTTTTCCAGAAGATATTGAGTTCGGCACTTCGCGACGAGGCCGATCATGCCATTATTCTGACTAAAAAACTGCTTAAGAAAGCCTTGCTTCCTTAAGTCTTACTAACAAAGACTCCCGCTTGTAAAAATCGGGAGTCTTTTCAAATGAAAGCGATTTAATTTAGATGAATTTGGTTTCCCTAACCAGCCACTTTTCGTACTCGCCCTCAACCTGGTCCGGATTTATTCTTAAAATACAGGGCACTTCGTAACTGTGAATCTTTTTAATGACTGATTCAATTTTTTTATAATAATTTTTTCTGGTTTTTAAAATCATGGCCACTTCCCGGTCTTCAATAATTTTCTCCCTCCATCGGTAAACCGATTCCATGGGCCAAAGATTGGCGCAGGCCGCCAGTTTAAGCTTGATTAGCATCTTGGCGATTTTCTTGGCTTCGGTTTTATTTTTACAAACGGTGTAAATAAGTATCATAATTTTAATTTTAAAATTATAATATTCGCTATTAATCAAAACAGCTTGGTCTGCCAGTTTTCCTGGCGGCCGACGCTGGCCACGCTGATGATTCTGTCTATATTAAATATTCTGATGCCTTTTTTAAGATGGCAAAAGGCCTGCAGCTGATTGCCGTTTATCTGTTTGATGTCAATATTTCTTCTGGACCGCTCTTCGGTTTCGGTTTTTAAATATTCTATTTCCACCTGTTCGCCGTTGCGATAAGCCTCAACTATCAAATCGCTGATGTTTTTGC
The DNA here is from genome assembly GCA_035290305.1 of Patescibacteria group bacterium. GTDB lineage: Bacteria > Patescibacteriota > Patescibacteriia > UBA1558 > UBA10009 > DATDUR01. The sequence continues at coordinate 6,703 of DATDUR010000045.1, read as the reverse complement.
CGTTGCCCCATCTAATGGGAATGGTTTGGCGGCGGCCCTGGGCTTCGTACCAGAGGTGGCCGTGTTTTTTGCCGTACTCGTAAACGTCGCGGGTAATCCGAACGTCATCCAGGCAATATTTGGCCAGCTTGTCCCAGTCGTTATTTTTGTAATACCAAATGGCGTCCAAACCGGAACCGGACTTGCCTTCGCCCAAAGTGCTATGAGCGACCGAATCCAGCTTTAAACGATGGCCCAGGGCGTGATAAATCTCCTCTAAAATATCCAAATGCGGCAACTTGGCCAGCTTGAATTTAAAATAGGGTTGCAACACGGTAAAATCAAAACTTTTGGAATTAAAACCGATAATCAGGGAGGCGTTCTTGAGCCACTCGCCCAGCTCTTTAAACTCCTCTTCCTTAAAAGACCTGAATTCATCGCGCTCGTAAGAATAAACGCCGCAGAGAGAAACGCCCAACTGGTCTTTATTGATGTCGCCGCCCACTTCTTCAAAAGATTTTTTTGTTTCCAAATCCAAAACTATTTTGTCTGCCATATTTTTCTCGCTTGATTAATGTCGTCGTTTATTTTGGCGATTAATTGCTCCGGGCCGTCGATTTCCAGCACGTCGCTTATTTTTTCGCCAATGTGGATTTCCACTTTCTGGCCGTATAAATCCCCCTCAAAATTATCAAGCCAAACCTCAAAATCCTTGACCACGCCGAAAATCACCAATGTTTTATATTTCCTTTCATTAACCAAAGCTTCGCCCAGATAAACTCCCCTGGGGTAATCCAAAGGAAAACTTAACTTAATGTTAGCCGTGGGAAAACCCAATTTTTTACCCTCCCCCTTGCCTTTTACGACCGTTCCGGAAATCTTCATAGTTAATTTAAGTCCGTTAAGTCAATTAAGTATTAAGTCGGAAGAAGACTTAATTGACTTAATATATTTATAATAAAAAAACCTCTAAGTGGTGAAGTTATATTTTACCCCGCACCAACTTTTTTATCAAGTTGTTAATAGAAAAATTGTTAATAACAAAAGTGGTGCGGGGTAAAAATTTATCGCCCCTCGCGCCTCATTTCGTCCTTCATCTCACAACGAGCCCAAATCCGGCAGATAGTTTACGCCGCCATCGTTCAAATCGCTGTAATCTTCGCCCGCCTCAATCAATTTGACCGTTTCCAGTAAATTAACGTCAATTTCATTCAAAAATCTTGAAGGCGTGTTTAAGGCCATGGCCGAATAACTGCCGGTTAAAGGATAACTTAAAAACAACTGTTTTCTGGCCCTGGTTACGGCCACGTAAAACAGCCGGCGCTCCTCTTCCTCGCCGTCCGGCTCCGCCAGGGCCCGCTGGTTGGGAAAAGCCGCGTCCACCAGGTTGATGACAAAAATCGCCTCCCATTCCAGACCCTTGGCCTGATGAATGGTGGATAAAATTATCTTTTCGCCAGCGCCGGCATCGGGCCGGCCGCGTTCCACTCCAAAAGCTTCTTGCAGGCTTACTTCGGCCAAAAACGAGTTTAAATCCGGATAACGTTCGGCGAATAAAGCCAGCTGGTTCAGATCTTCCAGCCGTTCCTGCCAGTTGGGATATTCCGCTTCCAGATAATCCCGGTAGTCGGATTTGGCAATCTGGCCAATCGCCTTTTCCGGACGCAAATCCTCCGGTCTTTCAATTTCCAAGTCTTTAATGGTTTTAATCAGCGCCCGCCAGCCGACGTCCGCTTTGACCGACAAAACCTCCGACAGGTCTTGCCCGATAATCTCCTTAATTTCAAGCTGTCCGACTTTTTGATAAATTTTTCCGGCGGTTACCTCGCCAATGCCGGCCTGGCGGCTTAAAACCCGATGCCAGGCCACTTCGTCTTGCGGATTGTTGATAATTTTTAAGTACGCCAGCGCGTCCTTGATGTGCGAGCGCTCAAAAAACCTTACCCCGCCGCGGTAATCGTAAGGAATGTCCCGCTTGGTAAGTTCAAATTCCAGTTCCTGGCTGTGATAAGCCGCCCGGAACAAAACGGCGATTTTATTCAAAGGCAAGCCCTCGTCCCGAAGCTGTAAAATCTGTCCGCTGATAAACTGGGCCTCCTGCCTGGCGGAAACGGCCGGCACCAGATTGGGCTTGATAAAACCGCCTACGACCGGTTTAAGGGTTTTCGGGTATTGTTTTTTATTGTTGACGATGACGGAATTGGCCACTTTTAGAATTTCCGGCGTGGATCGGTAATTGCTTTCCAGTTTAAAAATCCTGGCCCGCGGAAAAATCTCGGGGAAATTCAAAATGTTGCCGATGTCGGCCGCCCGGAAAGAATAAATGCTCTGGGCGTCGTCGCCGACCACCAAAACGTTATGATGGACGGAAGACAATTCTTTAATGATGGCCGCCTGGATGTAATTGGTGTCCTGGTATTCGTCAACCAGAATGTAATGAAACTGGGCGCTCAAGCGGTCTTTAACGGCCGGTTCTTTTTTCAACAACCTTAGCCAGTTAACCAGCAGGTCGTCAAAATCCATGGAATTGTTCCGTCTTTTTTTCTCCTCGTACTTTAAGCCGATTTGGGACAGTTGTTCGGCCAAGGCCGACCATTTGGGATGCTTTTGTTCAATCACTTCCAAAAGGCGTCTTTGGGAATTTTTGGCATAGCTCAACAAGTCCTTAATCACGGCCGGTGAAGGAAAACGCCGGTCCTTGAGATTAATATCCGACTCTTTAAGACAAACCTTGATTAAGTCCTTGGCGTCTTCTTCGTCTAAAATGGAAAAATTGGAATTATAACCGAGCTTGGCGGCATATTTTCTTAGAATCCTGTTGCCGATGTGATGAAAAGTGCCGCCCCATAACCTCTCGGGCGGACGGCCTAAAAGCGCTTCCACCCGCTTAAGCATTTCTTTGGCCGCTTTATTGGTAAAAGTGACTAAAAGAATGTTTTCGGCCTTAACGCTCCGCTCAATCAGATAAGCCACGCGGTAAACAATGGTCCGGGTTTTGCCGGAGCCGGCCCCGGCCAAGACTAAACAAGGGCCCTCGGCCCCGGTTACCACCTGATATTGCTCCTGATTCAAGTCTTTTGAGTAATTAACTTTTAACTCTTTAACTGGAGCTTGGTTTTTTAAAACAATGGTTTTGGCCATAGTTTAAAAATTGAAAATTAAAATTATAATCTGACTCTACCCCCTAAGCCTTACCTCGTAAATCATCTGCTCTAATCTTTTAAGATTACGCTTGGCTTCGTCAAACTTCTGTCTTTGATAGCCGGTTAAATAAAGTTGCAACATAAAACCGACAATCTCCTCGGTCAGCTGGCGGTAGCGTTCCAATTCCTTATAATTGCCGGCGGTGGCCTGCAAGACCGCCTGGCGGACCAGCTCGCCGGTTAAATCGGCCAAGCCGCCCAAGTATTCTTCCGGACCAATACTGCCGATTTTGAGTTCCGCCAAACTTTTTCCCTTTAACGCTTGAGCGAAAAAGCTGGCTTCCACGAATTCTTCCACCGCCGCCTTATAACTGCCCTCAAATTTAAGACGGTTGCCTTTGTCGTATTTCTGATTAAGCTCCGTCAGGCTTTTTTGAGCGGACTTTAAAAAACCGTCCGCCGACTTGTTATCCTGCCGGTGCAGGGCGAAAATCGTCTTTTTGGCATCCTGTAAAATCTGCCTGGACCGGTTGATAATCTGGTTTCTCTCATGCTGATAAGCTTCCAGATTTTTCTTGATTTTTGAAAACAAGGTTTGATTAATCATTGGGGTTGAATTTAATATTTAGTTATATCATTATACGGACTCTCGGCCGGTTAATCAAGGGCGTAAAATTATCAAGGTTCCTTGCCAAAAACCCATTATTCTATTATTCTATTAATCATTAATCCTTAATCAATGAGTTTTTCCGTCGGCATTGTCGGCCTGCCCAACGTGGGCAAATCCACCTTATTTACCGCCTTAACCAAAAAGCAGGTTGACGCCCAAAATTATCCTTTCTGCACCATTGAGCCCAATGTGGGCGTGGTGAGCGTTCCCGACCAGCGCCTGGAGCAGTTGGCCAAGCTTTATAATTCCCCGAAAATCGTGCCGACCGCCATTGAATTCGTGGACATTGCCGGCCTGGTTAAAGGCGCTTCTCAAGGCGAGGGCTTAGGCAATAAATTCCTGTCGCACATCCGCGAAGTGGACGCCATTCTGGAAGTGGTAAGGGATTTTGCCAATGACGACATTATCCACGTCCATAATAAAATTGATCCCGAAGACGACATTAAAACCATCAACACCGAGCTGATTCTGGCCGATTTGGAAACCGTCTGCAACCGGCTGACTAAATTAGAGGGCCAAACCAAAGGCAGCCGGGATAAAAAATTATTAAGCAACATTGAAATTTTAAAAAATCTTAAAAGCCACCTGGAGTCGGAAAAATTCGCCATTGACCTGCAGCTTAATGACGATGACCGTCAATTCGTCAAGGAATTAAATCTGCTTACTTTTAAGCCTTTCTTATACGTCTATAACGTTGATGAAAAAGCCATGGCCGGTAACGAATCGCGCCTGACCGATAACCAACTGCGAATCTGCGCCAAGCTGGAAGCCGAACTGGCTGGTTTAAGCGACGAGGAAATCAGAAGTTATCTTAAAGCAATGAACATTCAGGCCACCGGCTTGGATAAATTAATTTTACGGTCTTACCAACTTTTAAATCTGATTACTTTTTACACGGCCGGCCCCAAAGAAGCCCATGCCTGGACTATCGCCCAAGGCACCCCGGCGCCCCAAGCCGCCGGCGTCATCCATTCGGATTTTGAAAAAGGTTTTATCAAAGCGGAAATCGTCAACTGGGCAGAGCTGGTTAAGGCCGGCGGCGAATTTAAAGCCAAAGAAAAAGGACTGGTCAAAACCGAGGGTAAAAACTATCAAATGCGCGACGGGGACGTGGCTTATTTTCTGTTTAATTGATCCGTGATAGCTCCGTGGATATCCGTGACTTATCCGTGATATTGGGGTTGACTTTTTACGAAATCTATGCTATCATAGAAGTAGAGCATACGTTTTAAACGTATGTTTTTATAACCCTCGCCTCTTAAAACCCAAATGGAAGCGAGCGAAAACAAAAATGAAAAATCAAGAAAACAAAAAAGAAATGAACGTTGTTTTAGTTCTGCTGCTCTGCCTGATAATCGTCGGGGGCATGTCTTACGGCTTAAACCAGTTCAGACAATCTTTTGAAATAGCCCATAAAGTGGGAGCGGAAAGCCTGCCGCCCCTGCCCGACCAGATAAAACAGAATCAAATAACCGAAATCATAACTGACGGCTATCTTAGCGGATAGCTCTTTTTAATTGGCCAAAGAGAAAGAAAAAAACGTTCTTTTAAAATTAAAATCAACTCGTTGAAATAAAAAGGGACTAATTGCGCCCCGTCGAATGACGGGGTTACGATCGGCTATCCACCAATCGTACTTTAATAATTAGTTAACGAGCTTGATCATTTCAGGCTTTTTATGCCCGAAAACAAAAATAAAAACAAAAACTCCCGTTTAATCGCGGAGTTTTTGTTTTATAAAATCAACATGGCGTCGCCGAAAGAATAAAAGCGATATTTTTTTCTGACGGCCGCTTGATAGGCTTTTAGAATTAATTTTCTGCCGGCCAGGGCGGACTTGTCCGCCGTAGCTTCGGCAGCGAAGGCGGAGACCAGCATTAGCAAACTTGATTCGGGTAAATGAAAATTGGTAATCAGGCCGTCAACCGACCTGAATTCATGGCCGGGATAAATAAAAATGTCGGTCCACTTAGCGCCGGGCTTTAAGCGGCCGCTTTTATCGGCCAAGCTCTCCAGGGCTCTAACGGTAGTGGTGCCGACGGCCATAATCCTCTGGCCGGACTTTTTTGCCTGATTTAATTTTTTGGCGGTGGCCGCGTTTAAAACCGCCAGTTCAGAATGCAGCCGGTGCTCTTGGACATTCCGGCTTCTGATTGGCTCAAAAGTGCCCAGGCCCACGTGCAGAGTTAAGCAGGCAAACTGAATGCCCCGCTTTTTTAATTTATTAATTAAGGGCTTGGTAAAATGAAAGCCGGCCGTGGGCGCGGCCACCGAACCCCGGTTTTGGGCATAAACAGTTTGATATTCATCTTTTAATCTTTTGCTCTTGGCCCTCTGGTTTTTAATCTTAATATACGGCGGCGTCGGCACATACCCGATGGCGTCAATGATTTTTTCCAGCTGGCTGCCCTGTCTGTTGAATTTAACCAGCCAGACCGATTCGTCAACCCGTTCCATGACTTCGGCCTTTAAACCTTTTTTAAAAACAATAACATCGCCCGCCTTCTTTCTCCTATTACCGATTAAGACCTGCCAAATATTCCCTCTGTTTTGGATTTGTTTCGAATTTCGCCTGCCCTGAGCCAGGTCGAAGGGTATTTTGGATTTAGGATTTAACAGAAACACTTCCATTTTGCCGCCGGACTTTTCTCTTCGGCCGATTAATCTGGCCGGAAAAACCTTGGTGTCGTTCAAAACCAAAACGTCGCCCGCTTGAAGATAATTGACGACGTCCCTGAAAGTTTTATGCTCAATTTTTTTAGTCCGGCGATTTAAAATCATTAAGCGGGAACTGTCTCTGGGATACGCCGGCTGTTGAGCGATTAATTCTTTCGGCAAATTATAATAAAAATCTTTGAGCTTCATAGTTATCTCTTATACGCTCCCGCCAAAGACAGGGTCCGCAACAGAC
>DATDUR010000044.1:0-4115 GCA_035290305.1 Patescibacteria group bacterium | reverse complement strand
CTCGCCAACATCAACCTTGGGCGGCAGACCGTTATATTCAAAATAAAGCTCAATGGCCGCGTCAAAAGAATTAAGATCCGCCACTCTGGCCGCGTCCCTGGCTTTTTCACGGGCCCGGTCCGTGGAAATAATCACCAAGGTGGATAAAAGACCGACAATGGCAATCACGGTTAAAAGTTCTATCAGGGTAAACCCATCGCCCCGGACGAACCCGCCGATTCGGCGGGCTTTTTTATTTCTCTTAAACATAAATTAATTATACAATGTCTATGTTAAAAATAAAAGCCGGTTTTTAAAAACCGGCTTTTATAACTTAAAAATTTTCAATTGACTGACTTTTAGTTGCCCAAATCGCCCAGACAGAAGCCAGTAGTGGCGTTACAGGTAGGTACAATCTTGGCGACATCAGTACTATTAACACAGTCATTAGCCGCCACATAAGTAGTGGCATTAACCGTTCCGACCAGGCCCGAAGCTACTGGATTGTTTTCTAAAAGACCACCTATAACATATCTGGTATTGGTAGCCGTGTCGGCGCAATACTTATAAAAATAAGTAGCGTCATTATTCGGATCAATCGGAGCGCCGGCCGGCAAATAAGTGGCCAAAGCAGTAGTCAAAGTAGCCCAGGTATCGGTAGCAATAATAGCGGGTACGGCATCATTGTTATCGGCCTTATACAACTCTATAGCTGATTGCAGGGATTTCAAGTCCGAAGTTCGGCGGGCGTCTCTGGCCTTGCCCCTGGCGTTATTTAAAGAAACCACGGCCAAGGTGGAAAGCAAGCCGATAATGGCGATAACCACCAACAATTCAATTAAAGTAAAACCTTTTTTATTCATAGTAATAGTTATTTAATTCTTTATTTAGCGAGAATAAGCCTGATAATCTTATTGATTAAGGCTATTTTCGACCTTTTGTTTTTAATTAATATATTACTTGTGGATAAATTATCCACATAATCTATTATTTATTATAACAAAATTTTAAGGAAAAATCAAGAAAATCTATTTTTAAACCGCAGGAAATCCACAAGATATGCCTTTTAAACTAAAAACTATTGGCCAGGTTATACATCGGCATAATGATGGAAGCGACCATGCCGCCCACGGCCACGCCAATAAGCACCATAATAAAAGGCTCAATTAAATGGGTCATGTTGGCCACCATATTTTCTATTTCCCTTGAATAAAAGCCGCTCACTTTATTCAAAACTTCGGACAATCTGCCCGTCTTCTCGCCCACGGCCAGCATCTGCGAAACCAGCTTGGGCACATCTTTGGACTCCAGAAAAACCACGGCCACGGAATTGCCGTCCTCCACTTCCTTAATGGTCTGTTCAATCAGCTTTTGATAAGTGGCATTGCCGACCAGTCCGGCCACGATTTTTAAAGCCGCGGTTAAAGGCACGCCGCCGGTGGTTAAGGTGGAAAGCGACTGGGTAAAACGGACCAAAAAAATCATTTTAAACAAACTGCCGAAAATCGGTATCTTTAAAACAAAGACGTCCAGAGCCGCCTTGCCTTGAGGCAGTTTGACCAACTGACGAAAACCGACAATTACACCGGCTGTCAGAATAATCAACAGCCACCAATAACTTCTCATAAAATCGGAAGTGCCGATTAAAATTTTAGTGGTAACCGGCAGGTCCGAACCGGCGGCCGTTAACATGCCGGTAAGCTGGGGGATGACGAAAATCATCATGGCCGTGCCCACTAAAACCAGGCCGGTGATGATAAAAATCGGATAAATCATGGCGCCTTTGATTTTGCTCACTAAATCGTAATCTTTTTCCTGCTGATCGGCCAGATATTCCAGAACCTCGTCCAGCTTGCCAGAGGTTTCGCCGGATTGGACCATGCTGACGAAAAAATGGGAAAAAACGTCGCTGTGCCTGTCCAAAGCGTCGGATAATTTCACGCCGCTCTCCACATTATCGGCGATGTCCGTGACGATTTTCTTAAGCTTCGGATTGGACGTCTGTTCAATCAAAATTCTCAAGGATTGAACTACCGAAACATTGGCCGAAATCATAACCGACAGCTGTCGGGAAAAAATAACGACGTCCTTTCGTTTAACCTGATTCAAAAAAGGCAAATTTAAAGTCTTAGACTTTTCTTTTTCGCTCTCGCCGGCGTATTCCAAATAAACAACCTCCAATCCCCGCTCATCCAAAACCTGGGAAGCCTCATTCTCGTCTTCGGCCTCAACCACTCCCTGAAAAGATTGTCCCTGCCGACTTTTCGCTTTATATTTGTATCTGGGCATTGTTAATTATTGGGTTAGGTTATACCTTATACTCTGTATCATTTTTGTTATAATCTTTATAAAATCCGAAGTCCGAAGCGCGAAATCCTAAACAAATTCAAAATTCAAATGTTCTAATGTTCAAAACGATTTTTGTCATTTGGTTTTCGGTTATTAAATATTGTTTCGGATTTCGGATTTTGATATTCGAATTTATCAAGTTATGATACATCAAACGTTTACGTCATACGATACGGGCTTCGTAACCGATCAACATTACCTTTTTAATAAAGTTCTCACCGTTTGCGGCTCAATGGCGTTTTTAACCGCTTCTTCGGCCGTAATCCGGCCCTGATTAACCAGCTCTAACAGCGACCGGTCCAGACTGATTAAACCTTCGCCTTTTGAAGTGTAAATGATGTTTTCCAGCTGGCTGAAATTTCCTTCCAAAATAACCGAGCGGATGGCGTTGGTCACCCGCAAAACTTCGGCCACTAAAATCACTTCGCCGTCCACGGTCGGCACCAGCCGCTGGACCACTAAGCCGAGCAGAAACTCGGCCAAAACATTGCGGGCCCACTGAATCTTGGCGTCGGAAAACTCCGAAACAATGCCGTCCAAAGCCGCCGCCGAAGAATCATAATTCAAAACCGCCAAAACCAGCCGGCCGGATTCCGCCAGTTCAAGCAGCGTTTCCAAAACCTCCTCGCCCTCAACCTTGGCCACCGCCACCACGTCAACGTCCTCGTCCTTAACCGCCGCCAGACCAGCGGCAAAAGAGTCAACGTCGCGGCCGACCTCGCGCTGTTCAATAATGCTTTTATCGTTGACAAACAACTGTTCCACCGGTTCCTCCAGATAAAAAATGCGTTCGGCTCTGGTCTGGTTGATAAACTGAAGCAGGCTGTTTAAAGTGCCGCTCCTGCCGGAATTAAAAGGCCCGCTGATAAAAAACAAACCCTTGGGAGAATTGGCCAACTCTTTAATCGTCTCGGGCAGGCCTAAATCTTCCAAAGCCCTGATATGGCCGTTAACCATCTTTAAAGAAACGCTGTGATAGCCCTTTTGCTTAAAAATATGCACCCGGAAACGGGCTTTGCCCAGCCAATCATAAACAAATTTCAATTCCTGATTTTCTTTAAGTTTATTTTCCAGAGCCTCGTTGATGAAAAAATTAACGATGCCGGCCATGACCTCGGGCGTAATCATCTGCTCGTCTTCCAAATTAATCAGTTTTTCTTTAATCCGAACGTAGGGTTTACTGCCGACGACAAAATGAATATCAGTGGCCCGTCTCTCGGCCACGGTATTTAAAATTTTATTAATGGCTAAAGTATCGGTGGTGGACATATGAATAATTTCCAATTTCTAATTTTTAATTTCTAATAAATTTCTAATTTCTAATTTTAAATTTCACGAATTACAAATTCCTGATTTCTAAATTAAAACTTCTCCAAAGCTTTTTTGATTTTGGCGATGACTTCGGAGGGTATAAAATGAGCTTTAATCAGATAATCCTCGGCGCCCAGTTTAAAACATTTATCAATATCTTCTTTTTGGCCCAGATTGGTTAAAATAATGACGGGAATGCCCTTGGTCCGCTCGTCTTTTTTCAATTCGGCCAAAACCTCAAAACCGTCCTTTTTGGGCAACATTAAATCCAATAGGATGATGTCGGGCAACTCTTTTTTGACCAGTCTTAAGGCCTTGTCCCCGTCCGAAGCGGAAGCGACCTTAAAACCCTCCAGCTCCAGCTTGGAACAGTACATGCCCATTAAAAAATTATCATCCTCAACGATTAATATTTTTTGTTTTTCAGTCATTGTATTAAAATTTTAAACCTGTCCTGAACGAAGTGAAGGATTGAT
>DATDUR010000043.1:0-5849 GCA_035290305.1 Patescibacteria group bacterium | reverse complement strand
TCGGAAACTGGTAACGGCGGTTGAGGGTTGTCCGGCAGGAGTTCCCGCGGATTTATTGCCAGCGGACCTGTGCTGGTTCAGCAATCGTAGCGGCGCCGTGATTAACGCTCTCTGGGGTACTCCGGCGTTGAATCTTTTACTGCCCAAAGCCCAGAGCGACCTTTCCGCGCGACATGGCCTTTCTCCGAGAATGGCCAGTGACGCCGAGCCCTTGCCTTTACTGCGCAGTGAGGAAGAAATCGTTTCCGCCCTGGATAACATCTTGGACGGCGGGCCGTCATTTGACCCTGACCGGATTTTGGAAACACTTCCTTACACCGGCAGCGCCTCCGTTTCACGTATTGTCGCAGTGGTCAAATCCAAGATTTGATTATAAGTTCAACCGGCCGTTCCTTGAAAAAGGAACGGTTTTTTATAAAAAAAGAGCGACTTTTTAGGGTCGCTCGCGACGTCGGTCGTGATAAATAACGTAGCCGTTTATAAAATCCATTATCGCCTTCCATTTTCTTATGGCGATAACGGCGGCATAAAGAAATCCCGTTAACAATGCCAGTTCCGTTTTATTGGAAAAGGCAAACCATTTGTCGGATAAAACATAAGGAGCAATCTTAGAGCATGACAGGATGCCCGCTGCCCAAATAGAACCGAAAATAATAACGGGACTAGTGTGTTTTAATGAAACCGTCATTATCACTCCGTAAAGTATATAGATACTTGCCCAAATAGTCAGGCTGATTAGGAAGATTTTTTTGGGGTGGCCCGGAACCGAAGTGTCATTAATAGTAATCCAATCAAAAGCCGAGAAGAGGAAAGTGAACGTGACAACGACCAGAAAACTGTAAAAATCTTTCATCAGGCTTTCTTTAAGCCTTTTTTTGTTTGTGTACGCCGGCATGTTTGCCCCCTGGTTTGTTTCGTTGTAAAGAGCTTTAGGGAGTCATTAAATCAGCAAATAAGCTTTTTGTCAATAAAAAAAGAGCGACTTTTTAGGGTCGCTCAATCATGGGTTTGGGTTTTAACAGGGCCAGGCCTTTTTTAACCAGGCCTGTTAAAGAGTTGAAAAATTCAACAAAAGTCATTAATAACTCGCTTAGCCAGCTGTAATAGCCATACCTATAATACCAGGTGGGCTTATTAAAGCAGGCCTCCAGCGCAAACAGTGCCGGATAAACTGCGAAATAAATCACCGCCAGGCAAAAAATGAAATAGCTCACAAGCTTTTCCAGCGGGTGGTCGCCAAAGCTTACACTTTGGTTGATTGATTGGTTGATTAAGCAGACCCGGACAAAGATGCTGGTCAGAATTAAAATAACAATCAGCAACAGAATACCAACAATCTTCTTAAACATTTCTTCTCCCTTAAACATCCCTCATCGTCCAACACATTAATATAATGGCACAAATGAATGCAACAAATCCGCCAACAACCTTCAAGACGTTTTTCATGACTTACTCCTTGTTGTTTAACAATTGATGCAAAGAACTTTTCCAGGTTATTTAATCATAAAAAAGGTCATCCGTCAACCATAAAATAAAAAAAGCAACCATTGTTGCCCTGGTAAAATAGTTGGTCGGGCTGGAGGGACTCGAACCCTCGGCCTCATGCACCCGAAGCATGCGCGCTAGCCAACTGCGCTACAGCCCGATAACCTTTTTATTAAATTAATACTTTTTCTAAATTTATTAAATTACTCTGCTAGCCCCAGCCAGAGGCTGGTCCGCCTTGGGCGGAAACTGCGCTACAGCCCGACGGCAAATAATAGCATACAGCTATTTGCTTTTTATTTCAAGTCTGATAAATTAAAGACATGAAAATCAAGGTTTTTAAAATACATCCCGAGGCGAAGATTCCCCGATACGCCCATCCGGGCGACGCGGGTCTGGATTTATACGCCAATGAGGATAAGGTTCTAAAACCCGGCGAGCGGCATAAATTCGCCCTGGGTTTTAAAACGGAAATCCCCGAAGGTTACGTGGCTCTGGTTTGGGATAAAAGCGGCCTGGCCGACAAATACGGCCTGCATTGTTTAGGCGGAGTGATTGACGCCGGCTATCGCGGCGAATACCAGATTGTCTTATATAATTCAGGCAATCAGGAATATCAAATTAATAAAGGCGACAAAATCGCCCAGCTGTTGATTCAGCCGGTGGCCAGCGTGGAAATCGAGGCAGCCGATGATTTGAGCGATTCGGCCAGGGGAGAAGGCGGCTTTGGTTCAACGGGCAGGTGAGAATGATAATTGATGATTGAGGATTGATGATTTCCGCCCAAGGCGGACCAGCCTCTGGCTGGAAGGATTGACTATTTTAAACAAATAAAATAAAGTTAAGCCATGAAAGCCAATAAATTGGAAATGTTCGGCAACAGCCGCGGTGAAGAAAGCTGGTATGAAAATTTATCGGGCCAGGTTATTTTAAAGTATCCCGAGGTTGAATCGGTGGATTATCAGGGCGGTGTTTTTGTGGTTAAGTTTAAGGATGGCTTGGAAATGCATCTGTTAAAAAAAAGAAACAGTAATCAAGGCAAGCTTGACGTGGTTATAGGCAAGCCTGACGATATCAGCGCCGAGACTCCGACGGAACTGGTCAACCTGGAGGCTTATCTGGAAAAATCCATAGAGGGACATATTTTTTTCAGTAAGCTGGCCGAGGAAATTCGGCGATTGGAGGGAGTTAAAGGGGTTGAGCTGATAGTCGGTGAAAAGTTAATTATTACTTTGGCTGACGACCGGCGCCTGGAACCGGCATATAATTTAAATGATAAAAACCGGGAACAAATCAGAGAATCCGTTACCAAGCTGATTAAAGATAATTTGAGATAGTTACAAAAAAGGCAAAAACCGTTTCTTGATTGGCCGCGGTTTTTTTGTTTGGGGCGATTGTCAAAGCGGCTTAATTAAACTAAAATTATAATATGAGCAAAATTGCCAAGTCCTTGATTTTAATCCTGATTTTTCTGGCTTTAAACGTCTATGTTTATTACGCCATCAGTTTGGATTTGGACATTTTTGACATTGAAACTCTGGAGCAGGCCGTCCGGGAGAACATTTTAAAGCAAAAAGCCTTAAAATCCCTGCCGGCCGATATCATTTTGGTTGATTACGACGGCCACGAAGTCAAAATCAGGGATTATCTGGGCCAGCCGCTGGTCATAAATTTTTGGAGCAGCTGGTGTCCGTTTTGTTTGAGCGAACTGGAAAGCCTGGAAGAAGCCCAGCGTGAATTCGCTGGCCAGGTGGTGATTATGGCCGTTAACCGCGGCGAAACTCTGGACAAAGCCAAAGATTTTCCCGACCTGTTAAAACTTAAAAATTTGACTTTATTTTTGGATAAGGACGATTATTTTTACGGAGCGATTGACGGCCAGGCCATGCCCGAAACTCTGTTCGTGGACAAAGACGGCCTGATTGTTCACCGCAAAAGAGGCCCGATTCTCAAGGAGGAAATCAGACAAAGCATCAAATTAATTAAATAGCAAAAATGGTTTACTTTATCGTTTATCTGATAGTTTTGTTTTAAGAAAAATCCCTCGGATAAGTCCAAGGGATTGTGTAGCGTAGATGGTAGAGTTAGAGCGAGGCTTGCTGTTTGCCTCGGCTCAACCTGTCAAGGAAGGCGGCCGAGGGAATACTCCCGGTTGAATAAAACAAATACGTTGTTTCACTCAACTGATAGATAATATCCTGTTCCCGCTGGGGTTGCTGGAGATATTTTTCCAGCGAGAAATCAGGATGAGTGATTGTGAAAGCGGTTTTATAATTTGTGACCGCTTCTTGCTCGGAGTTGAGCTTGGCATACCTTTGGCAATGTTCTTTCTCATAGTTGAAAGAACCTTGCTCAATAACCCAGTAAGTAACATCCTCAACGACGTTACTTTTGCCATCCGGACTCGGTACGGTGGTGATGACACCGGTAAGCGTCAGTGCCACCAATATGGCGGTTACGCCAATCCAAATAATGGCGTGAATTCTCTTCTTTCCGTTCATGAGCTCCTCCTGTTTAGGAAAGAACTTAAAATTTTTTAAGCTTTGTACAACTTTTTCATTATATCATATTTAGCAAAAAAAGTCAATAGTATGTATAGGGGTCAATCTGCTATAATGGTGGATAAGTTATTATGATGAAAAATAAGCAAAAAATCCCTTTAATCTCCTTTATTATACCCGTTTTAAACGAGGAAAAAGACATAGCCAAAACCATTTTGCCTTTAAAAGAGCTGGATTGGTTTAGCAAGGAAATAATCGTGGCTGACGGCGGTTCCTCGGATAATACCGTGGCCATTGCCGAAACTTTAGCCGATAAAGTCTATCAGCGGCCTCAAGGAGAAAAAAACAAGAGCATTGCCGAAAACAGAAATAAAGGCGCCGGTTTGGCCGTTGGCAAATATCTTTTTTATCTTGACTGCGGCGTGAAAATTTACCGGCTTAAGGAATTCATCAAAGAAGTGATAAAACAGATGGCAGCCGGCCACAAATTAGTCGGTATTACTTCGGAAATCAGATTTTATCCCGCCGAGGAAAGTGAAATAGACAGGCTCCATCTTTGGGTCATTAATAAGACCATTAAGGGACTCAATAAGGTTAAGGTGGGAGCGGGCATGGGCTGGGTGCAGGTGGTGCGCCGCGAGGCTTTTGAAAAAATCGGCGGTTATAACGAGGAGCTGACCAATCAGGAGGATGCTGATTTATTCAGGCGTTTAAATAAAGTCGGCCGGACCAAGGTCTTAAAAAATTTCGTGGCTTACGGTTCCGCCGAAAGATATCATCAAGACGGCTGGGCCAAGGTCAATGGCCGGTGGCTTGTCAATTGGCTTAGCTATATTCTGCGCGGCAAATCGTATTCCAAAGAATGGAAGCCGGTAAAGAAGATGGAAAATTAAGAATTATGTCAGATCTCTTTGACCAAAATTTGCGCCAGGACATGCCTTTGGCCGAACGTTTGCGTCCGGAAACTTTGGTTTACTTTTTCGGCCAGGAAGAAGTCATCGGCCAGGGCACATTATTAAGACAGGCGATTGAGTCCGACAACATTCCCTCCATGATTTTTTGGGGTCCGCCCGGTTGCGGCAAAACCACTCTGGCCCGCATTATCGCCAAGTTGACCAAATCGACTTTTATTCAGCTTAGCGCTGTTTCCGGCGGCGTCAAAGACGTCAGGGAAATCATCAAACAGGCCCGCGAGCGCAAAAAGTTCAACCGGCAGAAGACAATCTTGTTCGTGGACGAAATCCACCGCTTTAACAAAGCCCAGCAGGACGCTTTTTTGCCGGTGGTGGAAGACGGCACCATTATTTTAATCGGCGCCACCACGGAAAATCCCTCATTTGAAGTTATTTCGCCGTTATTGTCGCGTTCTCGGGTTTTCGTTTTAAAATCACTGGGCTCGGAGGAAATCAAGAAAATTTTAAAATTGGCTCTGGAAACCGACCATCAGCTTAAAGAAAAAAAGATTGAGTTGGAAGAGGAGGCGCTGGATTTTTTGGCCCAGATGTCTTCGGGCGATGCCCGCACCGCCTTAAACGCGCTGGAGCTGGCCGTCAATGCGACAAAAGCGGACAAAGATGGTATAATAAAAATCCAACTGGAGATTATTAAAGAGTCGCTGCAGAAAAGCCATCTGTTGTACGACAAAAACGGCGAACAGCATTACAACATCATTTCGGCTTTGCATAAAAGTTTGCGCGGCAGCGACGCCAACGCTTCGCTTTACTGGCTGGGACGGATGCTGGAAGCTGGTGAAGATCCGCTGTACGTGGCCCGCCGGCTCATCAGATTTTCTTCCGAAGATATCGGGCTGGCCAATTCCCAGGCCTTGGTTCAGGCGGTGGCCGCTTATCAGGCCTGCTATTT
>DATDUR010000042.1:0-2181 GCA_035290305.1 Patescibacteria group bacterium | reverse complement strand
AAAATGGGCAGGTTGTGCTCGGCGATGGTCATCAAACAGACCCCGCGGGCCTGGCCCACCAACAGAGCGGTCTTGACGTTTTTACAAAAAAACAGCTGTTCCACGGCCACTTTATCGGGCCGGTATTTTCCTATTATTTTTATAAGTTCGGCGTGGATTTTTTCCAGACGCTTGATAAACTCGGCTTTGGCCGGAGTTTTAATGCTGCCGCAGGCCAGGAATTTGATTTTTTGACCTTCTTTTATAATCAGGCCATAGCCGGTATCGGCCAAGCCGGGATCAATCCCCAGGATAATCGTAGATTTTTTAAATGTCGGCATTGGAATAAAAATTAGCCACATCATCGCATTCATCCAAAGCTTCAAAAATCTTCAGAACCGATTCCTCCTTGGCCGGCTTAATCAAATCTTTGGCCACGTATTCCAGGCCGGCTTCCAGAATCGGCAGTTTTAATTCTTCCGTTTTTTGTTTGACCTTTTCAAAATTTTCCGTTGAGGCGTAAATGGTAACGCCTTCGTCAATTTTAATGTCATCGGCGCCGGCATCAATAAGCCGCAGTTGGACTTCGTCATTAATTTCTTTTTTATCCAGAGTAATAACCCCTTTTTGTTTGAACATCCACATAGTGGAGCCGGGTCCGCCCAGATTGCCGCCGTATTTGGCCAAGAGATGTTTGACTTCCGAGGAAGCGCGGTTTTTGTTGTCGGTCACCACTTCCATGACCAGGGCAACGCCTTCCGGCCCAAAGCCCTCGTAAATCATTTCTTCAATCTGGTTGCCGCCCAGTTCGCCCGTGCCTTTTTTAACGGCTCGTTCAATGTTTTCTTTGGGCAGGCTTAAAGACTTGGCTTTATCAATTGCCATTCTTAGTTTAAAGTTCATTTCCGGGTCCCCGCCTTCTCTGGCCGCTATGGTAATGATGTTGGCCAGTTTGGTAAAACTGGAGGAGCGTTTGGCGTCAACGATTTCTTTGTGTCTTCTGGTGGTGGCCCATTTGGAATGCCCTGACATAGATTAATAGAGTAATAGATTAATAGAGTAATAGTGTTGTTATTTTAGTTTTTTTTGCCTAAAAAATCAAGGTTTTAGCCAAAAACCGCCAGCTTTGCTATAATATGATTATGAACAAAACCGAGAAAAATTATCTCGCCTCCATTAAGCTGTTAGGTGAACAGGTTAAACAGTCTTTTACCGAAGCCAGTCTGGTTAAATTACCCCGAGCTTACCGGACAATAGATAAAATTATGGCCGGCGGCATGGGCGGTTCACAGCTGGGCGTGGATTTAATCAAGGCTTTATTTAATAAACAGCTTAAGCTGCCGATTGCCCAAGTCCGGAATTATCAGTTGCCGGGTTTTGTAAACAACAAAACTTTAGTTTTTTTAATCAGCTATTCCGGAGGCACCGAAGAGGTTTTGGAACTGGGCAGGCAGGCTAAAAAAGTCAAGGCCAAAGTCGTGGCCATCACCTCGGGCGGTAAGCTGGCTCAGCTGGCCAAAAAAAACCATTGGCCGGTTTATAATTTTAAGCCTTTAAATAATCCGTCGGGCCAGCCGCGTTTGGGTACCGGTTATACCATCGGCAGTCTGCCGGCTGTCTTAAAAAAATTGAATAAAATCCAAATCAACAAATCGATTATGGATAAATTTACCGCGGCCGGTTTGGTTAGTTTTCAAAAATATATTTCCAGCGCTAAAGTGAGCAGTCTGGCCAAGAAGCTGTTTGGCAAAATACCGGTTATTGTTTCGGCCGAGCATTTAGCCGGCAATGCCCATATTATGGCTAACCAGATTCAGGAATCGGCCAAGCAAACCGCCCTGTATTTTAATTTACCGGAACTTAATCACCATCTTTTGGAGGGCCTGGCAACTCCCAAGAGCAATCGCCAAAATCTCTACTTTTTATTTTTTAACTCCAAGGATTATTATCCCAAAAATCAAAAAAGATTCAGCATTACCGCAGAAGTTTTAAAGAAACAAAAAATAAAATTTCAGCAGTTTGAATTTTCCGGCCAGCCGGTGGAGCAGGCGGCGGAAGTATTGGTTTTTGGCAGTCTGCTCTCTTATGAGTTGGCCAAAATAAATAAAGTTGATCCCAATCGCATTCCCTGGGTGAACTATTTTAAACGCAGATTGTACGGATAACGTGCCACCATATGCGGTTCCCCCGCCTACGCTTTCA
>DATDUR010000041.1:0-6778 GCA_035290305.1 Patescibacteria group bacterium | reverse complement strand
ATTGATGGGCGCCGGCAACGCCAGCGGCAGTTTGGACGCGGCCAACCTGTTCAAGCCGGAACTGGCCCGCGGCAATTTAAGGCTGATCGGCGCCACCACTCTGGAAGAATACAAAAAACACATTGAATCCGACCCGGCTTTTGAACGCCGCTTCCAGCCGATTTTAATCGTGGAATCAACGCCCGAAGAAACCGAAGCCATTTTAAAAGGCGTCAAAAAAAATTACGAACTTTACCATCAGGTTAAAATTTCCGACGAGGCCATCAAGGCGGCGGTGGAATTGTCCGCCAGATACTTGCCGGAAAAATTCCTGCCGGACAAAGCCATTGATTTGATTGACGAAGCCGCCGCCAAAATCAAGGTGGAAACCACCAAAAACGGCCTGGCCAAAATGATCAAGAAGCTGGAAACCGAACTCAAAGAGCTGGCGGCCGAAAAAGAAAACCTGATTCTGCAGGAAAAATTCGACGAGGCCCTGAAATATAAACGGCAGGAAGACGACATTTTGATTAAACTGGACGATTTAAAAAAACAGGAGGCCAAGGCCAAAGAAAAAATCCTGGGCACCATCACCCGCAAAGACGTGGCTATGGTCCTCTCGCGCATGACCAGGATTCCGGTGACCGAGCTGATTCTGGAAGAAAAACAAAAACTGCTGGAGCTGGAAAACCGGCTCCAACAACGCATTATCGGCCAGAACGAAGCCCTGGCCAGGCTGGCCGAAGCCATCAGGCGCTCCCGGGCCGGCATTTCCAACCCCAACCGGCCGATTGCCTCGTTTATATTTTTGGGGCCTTCGGGCGTGGGCAAAACCGAAACGGCCAAAGTCCTGGCCAAAGAAATTTTTGAAAACGAGGATGCCCTGATCAGGATTGACATGAGCGAATTCAACCAGTCTTTCAATATCTCCAAACTGATCGGCGCGCCGGCCGGCTACGTCGGCTACAAAGAACAGGGCAAGCTCACCGACGCGGTTAAACGCCGGCCTTACAGCGTGGTTCTCTTTGACGAAATAGAAAAAGCCCATCCCGACGTCTTTAACCTGCTCTTGCCCATTCTGGAAGACGGACAGCTAACGGACGCCGTGGGCAAAAAAATCAATTTCAAAAACACCATTATCATCATGACTTCCAACATCGGCCTGTTGGAGTTCAACCGGCAGGCCCACTTAGGCTTTGACGCCAAAGATAAAACCGAACAGCAAAAACTGGATGAGGACTACGGCCTTTTGGAAGAAAAAATCAAAACGGGTTTAAAAGACACCTTTAGGCCGGAATTTTTGAACCGCCTGGATAAAACCATTATTTTCCGGCCGCTTAATAAAGACGACGCCCTGCAAATCGCCAAACTGCAAATCAAGGAACTGGCCGACAGAATCGCCGGGCAGAACTTGAGCCTTAAAGTAAGCCCTAAAGTCTTGCAGCATCTGGTTAAAGAAGGTTTTACGCCGGATGACGGCGCCCGCGGCCTCCGGCGGATTATCCAGGAAAAAATTGAAAGTCCCCTGGCCAGCGAATTGTTAAGCGATAAATTGAAAACCGGAGATATTATCACGCTCAAATTGCAGAAAGATAAAATTTTATTTGAGTAGATTTTTGATAAATAAAAAAATTATATTTACAGGGTCATTTTTTACCCTGTTTTATGTTCAAAAAAATCTTCAACTTTATCCTCGGCCTGCTTTTGCCCGTTGAATGCCTCGGTTGCAATAAAGAGGGCGTCTATTTATGCGACAACTGCCTGACTAAAATCAAGATTTATGACCGGCCTGAACCGTTTGACCATCCGCTAAAATATCTTGAACAAGTCTGGTCCGCCGCCGACTACCGCCAGGGCCTGCTGCAAAAAGCCATCCATTATTTTAAATTCAGATTCATTAAGGAACTGGCTAAACCTTTGACAAAAATTTTGATTGAATTTTATCAAAAACGCAAAACTGAACTTAATCCGGCCGGGCCGATGATTATTCCGGTTCCTTTGAACAAAAAACGGTTTCTGGAACGCGGTTTTAACCAGTCGGAAATGATGGCCGAAATTTTTGCCGAGCATTTCGGTTTTGAATTCTGTTCCAACGCCGTCATCAGGCATAAAAATACCGCGCACCAGGTCGGCCTGACCAAAAAGCAAAGAAAAACCAACGTCAAAAACAGCTTCAGGGTGGCCAAAGCTGTTTTGATTAAAGATAAAGAAATTATTCTGATTGACGACGTGGTCACCACCGGTTCCACGCTGGAAGAAATCGCCGGGGTTTTGCGCCAAGCCGGAGCCAAAAAAGTCATCGGCCTGACCCTGGCTAAAGACTAAAACCTAAATCATCTTTAAAACCTGCCAGAAATTCTCAACGTATTCCGGCCGGCGGTTCTGGTATTTAAGATAATAGGCGTGCTCCCAAACGTCCAGGCAGATAACCGGCTGATGGCCTTTGGCCAGGGGCGAATCCTGATTGGCGGTGGCGTAAATTTCCAAGCCGCCTTCCGAGTTTCTGGCCAGCCAGGCCCAGCCGGAACCAAAACAGCTTTTGGCCGCCTCGGAAAATTTTGCCTTAAAATCTTTTAGACTGCCAAAAGTTTCTTCAATTTCCTTGACCAAAGTTTCGTCTGTTTGATTGGCCGGATTAAGCACATACCAAAAAAGCTTGTGATTGATATAACCGCCGCCGTGGTTGATAAAAGCCTTTTTATCCTCGGCCGACATGTTCAGGCTGTCCAGTTTGGACATTAAAACTTCCGGCTCTTCGGTTAAATCCGGATACTTTTCCAAAACCGCGTTCATTTTGTCGGTATAGGTCTGATGATGCTTGGCGTGGTGGATTTCCATGGTGGCCGCGTCAAAATACGGCTCCAGGGCGTCGTAGCCGTAGGGCAATTGAGGTAATTCGTATTTCATATATTGATAGGATTAATTATAAGTAAATTAAAATGCTGATAAAAATGGCGTAATTGATTATCGCCGAAATAAGGCACCAGGCGCACCATTTTTTTAAAATAAACGCCTGGACAAACAAGAGATAGGTGGTAAAAACAAGGCTTGCCAACGCGGCCAGTAAAATCAACTTTGGCATCACCAGCGGCAAAATCAAAGTCAGGTTAAAAATCATTAAAGCCGACAGTCCCAGATAAAAAACAATGCCCAGTAAATCGTTGGGAACGCCTAAAACGGCGCCGTATTTTGAACCGACCACCTCTTCGCACTTGCCGCCCAACGGGCAAGCCATGGCGCGGTTATGCCGGCGGTGCTGATAATGCTGCCAGTAAAGATAGGCGGCATTTAAAATGCCTAAAATTATCAGGCTGAAAATCAAATAAATCATAGGATTTAAATTATAGCAAAAAATCGACAATTAAAAAAGACGCGGTTAAAACGTCTTGAATTTATTATGACGTGCCGCCTAAAAATACTATTTTTTCAATTTGAGACTAAAACTATCAGCTATATTGGAGAATGTTTCCTGATACTCCGCCCAGCTGCCCTGGAGAGTATTAAAGGAAATCACCCAGACATCATCACCGATGCCTTTAACTGCCACCATTAAAACTTTAAAGTTTACTCCTTGCTGTGTAAAATTAGCCTCAAACGCCCGAGCCGCTTTGCCCTTTATCGTCGTATCATGCTCTTGGGCAAAAATGACATTGGAAATTGTTTGTTGCAACTGGCTTTTTACGCTTTGCAGATATTCGCTCAAGCTTTTCCCCTGCAACATATCATAACTTACGGCCACATAACTTTTAAAATTAATCTTTTGAGCTGCCGAATCGTCAATGCGTTCATTGGCATTAACGGCCATTGCCGAAGTTCCTATGGCAGGCGCGGTTTGCCGCCAGCCTTCGGGAAGATTGATTTCAAAATCATCGGTTACTAATTTATTTTGTGGCTGCTCGGAGTCCGTCTGATTATTCGTTTCAAATTGATCCGGTGATACGGTATTTCCAACAGAATTGATTGATGATTTATTCTTCTGGATAAAATAAAAGCCGACTGCCGCCGCTATGACTACAACCACAATAATTAAAATGATAATCGCAATTTTGTTTTTCATAATGCTATAAATTAATTTATATAATACGACTGTTAATTTTTACCCAGCCAGCCAATTCGCCACGCTAAGCGTGGCGGCGCCTGTTTGAAAATATCCGAACCTACTTTGACGAACATCCAGACGAGGACTGAACCGCCGCGCCCTCGCGAGAGGCAAAAAGATTTTTCCGGCGTGGATGTAACTACCTAAAATTTCCAAATTTTGACCGCATACTCAGCCAGCCAATCTGACCTTTTATCAACTTCAGAAAACTTAAACTTTTTATAATTGTCCACCAAATCCTTGTTCAACCGAAATACGGATTTTTTATATTCGTTCACCTTGGCCCTAAAAGGATTGTTGGACGCTTTAATGTTCTGCTTCTCAGCCAATATGGTTAAATTCCCAATGCGATTTAGATATTTTTTGTGTAGTTCCCTAACCTTGTCTTTCCCAATTCTTTCTCCGCCAAGATACTCACGCCAATCGCCGCCCTCTTCCTCTCTCGCTTTCTTGCCGGATATAGTTTGCGGAATAATATGTTCTAGTTGCACTTCTCGTCCGCCCCGAATGTCCACTTCTGCGGAGTCGCCCTGTAGATGAAGTTCAATTTTGGAGAGAATATACTTTGCGCGTTCTTCAGCACCTCTATAATTTGAGTAAGGAAACTTTTCCAAAAATTCCTCATCTCTAGGGTAACCTTCCATAAATTCCTCTTTAACTTTATCAGCTATATCTTTTGTGTCCTGTTGAGATAAAGCACAAAGCCGAGGGAAAATGTCATCAAGCTCGCTCGTCCTATATCCGCAGACCTGTCTTCGTAATAGAAAACATTCTATCAAGTCCAAAATCTTTATAAGTTCTTTATCCTCTACACCTCGCCATATAAGATTTACCAAAAAAGTATACGCAGGCAACGCTTCAATTTTTTTGAGCGCTATTAGTCGTCTAGCAACCTTGGGGTTTTCGTGCTCCGCTTTTATTAAGGACTGATATATTTTTCCGTGTTTCTTGAGTTCGTTGGCGAATGGCTTTATTCCTAATTTTTTCTGTTGATAAACTTCAAGATTAAATTTGGCTATATCTTCCGTGTCGTTCTCGTCGTACTCCTCTGCCTCGCTGATTTCTTGCCGTCTGCGTCCACTTTTTTTACCGATAAGCCCTACGCGTGCTTGATAGTCAGAAAGTTGTTGCGCCTCTTGGACATTCAAATAGTAGTAATTTTTGAATTCCTCCACCAATCTTGATTTGGGAACTTTTAACCTAATCTTACCCATCAAGTATTGTCTGAAGAATCTATCCATATCCGAGTAGTCAAGTTTATCAAGCTCCAAAACCAATTGCCGCCATTCTACTTTTACTTCTTTAAGAGTATCCTCGTCCAACAATGAGGCGTGTCCAAGTAAAAAATTCTTTATAATGTCGGCCGCACTTAATTTCAAGCCGCGATTATTTATTGTTTCAAAAAGTTTATATGCATCCTTTGCTTGCCCTATATCAAGCCGGATTAGTTCTACTTGATTAGTCAGTTTCCGATAAAAACTCGGGGTGTCCTGCCCAAGTGCTTTTACCCGCTCGTCCAAAAAATCTAAAGCTCCCTTCAACCT
Source organism: Patescibacteria group bacterium (assembly GCA_035290305.1). Lineage (GTDB taxonomy): Bacteria > Patescibacteriota > Patescibacteriia > UBA1558 > UBA10009 > DATDUR01. The sequence continues at coordinate 1,156 of DATDUR010000041.1, read as the reverse complement.
CTCATTTTCAAGCTCAACTCCGATTTGATTATCCATAATCTTTCTGTAATCTTCAGCGTCCAAATCTCCTAAAACAAGTTTCCTTTCTTTTTTATCGCTTACTTCGCAAGAAAGATACTTGTTGATTTCCATAACTATGTCTGCGTGTTCTTCCTTCTCAACTAAGTTATCGCGCAAGATTTTAAGAAGAAGGCAGAGCGTAGTAATTCTTTGTTGACCATCCACCACTTCCAAACGGTTAATACTTGGTGTATGAGTATCAGCTAAAAGTACAAGCGCCCCCAAAAGGTGAGTGTCGCCATCTTTAAGTTGGTTGACGTCATTAAATAGGGCGTCCAACTGCGAATCTCTCCATGCGTATCTTCGTTGATATGCCGGTATGAAGAATTGCTCCGTAGGGTTGTGGAAAAATTGCCCGATAGTATGAGTTGTTGGGATAATTTTCATAATGCTATAAATTAAATATAAGTGTTAAAATTAGACTAACTAATAATTATAATTATTTAATTTATATAATACGACTGTTAATTTTTACCCAGCCAGCCAGTTCACCACGCTTAGCGTGGCGGTGGGTGCAGGATTCGAACCTGCGGCACCCTTTCAGGCGCTCCGGTTTTCAAGACCGGTGCATTCGACCACTCTGCCAACCCACCATATTAAAATTTTAACTTCCATCTAATATATTATGAAATAAAATTTACTATTGTTTATTTACTTCATAACACCCTAAAGTTTTGCGCCCTGAAGTAGAAGCTCCTGCGTCGCTTCACTTCAGGATTGTAAAGTATTTGCGTATCTATTTTGGCGAAGCCATAAAGTTTTGCGAGCGTAAGTGAGCAAATACTTTATGGCGGAGAGGAAGGGATTCGAACCCTTGATACGGGTAAAATACCCGTATAACGGTTTAGCAAACCGCCGCCTTCAGCCACTCGGCCACCTCTCCAAATAACAAAAATTTAAAACTAAAATAAACAAACTTCTCAATGAGCTCGTGCTAATATAATACAATTAGTGGCTTTTGTCAATAATAATGAATTTACTTTAATGCCAGGTATTAAAACTTGTTTGATTATTTTCTAGACGGTTAGCGCCTCGTCCCGCACGCCGAAGTTCCGCTTAAGCGGAACGAAGGCGTGTCAATTTTAAAAAGAAAAGG
>DATDUR010000040.1:0-3260 GCA_035290305.1 Patescibacteria group bacterium | reverse complement strand
GTCGGCTCAGCCGCCGGTTCTTTAACCCTCGGTTGGAAATATTCCAAACTTCTGGCCTGTTCCAAAGGCAACAGGGTCGGCGGGCCGGCTTTTTTGGATTCGGTTCTCTTTAAGAGCGGCGCCTTGACCGTAATGGTCGGGAAGTGATAAATGGTGGCCAGTTCTTCGGTGGAGAGATAAAATTCCGGACTGCCTTTTCTGGAACGGCGTTTATAATATTTTAACAGTTTTTTTTGAATTCGGGCAATCCTCCGCTTGACTAAGAGATAATTCCGGCTGGTGGTTAAGATTTTGTGTTTTTTAAAGGCGTTTAAATCGGTGGAATTAAACTGGTTGATGGCGCCCAAAATGGGATTAACGCCCCGGCCTTTTTGAAATTTATCGTTGTGAGCCAGGTAATAAACTCTGAAAGTGGAAGCGAAGCAGATTCTGGAAAGTTTGTTTTCAATTGACTCCACCACGAATTTTTGGTTGGTGGTCAGATTCATATATCTGTTTACCAAACTGTCTTTTTCTTTTTTAGGTTCGTCAATGTCGCCCCAGAGCTTATAAATCGCCTCGCTGAATTTTTCCAGACCTTTGCCGGAAGCGTCCACCAGCCTGTCGCCTATGTGGCGGTCGGGGTCGGTGCTGCCGCCGATGAGTTTTTTAACTATTTCATAGCCCTTGTCTTTCCAGTCGTCGCCAGCCGGGACGATAATAAGCTGCAAGCCCAGCTGTTCGCCCGGCCCCAGCTTGCTCATCACTTCCAAAAGCGAAGCCATGGGGTCGATAAACAACTGGGTAATGGAGTGTTCAAAGGAGCGGTAGGATTTTACCGGATAAGTGCTGTGTTTGGCCAAAGTGAATTCGGTGGCCCAAACGTCGTAGTCGGAATCCAGCTTGTGGACGTCCGCCGGAATCAACGAGACGTAATCTTCCACCTCGGTGATTTCCGCGTCCGGATACTGGGCGTAAACCGCCGCTTCCGTCAGGTCGCGGTATTTGCTGGGCGTTCTGATTAAGAATTGGATATAGCCTTCAAAAGAAATGATTTCCAGGGAAAAATAAAGCTGGGTTTCGCCCTGCCAGTATTTTTCTATTAAATTGTGAGTGGATTTAATGCCGGCCAGGGTGGCGAAAATCTGCTCCATGGCCACCAGGCTTTGTTCGTTGTCTTTGGGAATGTCAATGGCCAGCATGGTTTGCGGAATGCCGGCTAAATATTTTTTCCTTTTTAAATACAAACGCAAATAAAAAAGGCCGATGAGCAGGAAAATCAGCAGAATCAGCCAGCCGCCGTTAGTAATCACAAACCAGATAAATCTGGCGGGAGACAAATTTATAACTTCCAGAACTCGGCTTAAGTCAATGGTTATTTCCATCTTGTTTTTATTTATTTTTGATTTTAATCATCAAGCGGCCGTCCCTCGGGCGGATTATTGATTCAGCGTATAGCCGCCGGCCACTTTTTTGAAACGATTTTTGTTCATTAAAGCCAGGATAATGGTGCTTCTTTTAACCATTCTTTTACGGGCGACTTGTTCAATAATCTCTTCACGGCTCAAGGGTTCGCCGGCTTCTTTAAGGATTTCGGAGATGACTTCGGCCACCACGCCGGGTTTATAGCCCCAGTCGCTTAAAGCGTAAATGCCCCGGCCCACCAGGACGTATTTATCGTCCAGAATCAGTTCGTTGTGGATGGTGGCCGGATTGGCCGTTTTTTTATCAAAACCGACGGCGTTTATTTTTTTGGCAATTTCGGTAAAATGCATCGGCTCCCCTTGTTTTTTGAGAATCAGGTAGATTTTATCGCTCATTCTTTTGAGAGCGATACTGTCCCAGTCAGCCAGGCCCCATTCGTTAAACGGGTTGGACTCCAGTTTTTTACTGACGATTAACAGGGATTCAATCACCTGTTCGTTTAAATGGGCTTTATCGCCTTGTCCCGTAATCTGCGCCGCTATTTTAGTTATGGTCAAAGGTTCATTGGCGCCGTTAATCAACTCCAAGATGTAGTTTAAATCGTTTTTTATCTGTTCCAAAGAAACAGTCGGCAGTTTCCAGGCGGGCAGGAGTTGAGCGTCGCCTTTTAAGTAATGCAGACGGTCTTTTAAAAAGTTGGTTAGAATAAAGTTGATGACCGAATAATTGGTCGGAGATTCGCCCGGAATCAGAATCACTTTTTTAATCAGATAGGGTTCGTGCATGATGCCGCCGTGGTCTTCCAGGGTTTGCTGAATGACGCTCTCCAAAGGCTTGATGCTTTTGTCCAGTTCGGGAGATTTCTTGATTTTTTTCAGCGCGCTGTTTTCCACCTGCCTGATTCTTTCCCTGGTTACGTTGAATTTTTTTCCGATTTCTTCCAGAGTCTTTTTCTGATTGTCGTCAAAACCGTAGCGGAGTCCTAAAACTTCAGCTTCACGTTGGTTTAAACCGTTTAAAAAAGTTCTTAAAATCTCCTGGGGCTCAATTTCTCCAATGGCGGCGGATTTGCGGCTGTCAATTACTTTATCTAAAATTGATTCTTCCATAAGTATTTATTTTTAGCTAATTTTAGTGAAAAAAATTAAAGATGTTTAAAATATATCATAAAAGGGATTATTAGTCAAGTATTGACAAAACAGTCAAATAGTTTTTTGAAGGTAATTTTTTTAACAAAAAAAGACCCGCAACTGGCGGAGCTTTTTATGATAATTTTAGATTAGTATTTTTTCAGCCGATACCAAATCATCAAAAGCGGGCTGGCCAGGAAAATGGATGAATAAGTTCCGACAATCAGGCCGAGCGCCAGGGCCAAAACGAAATATCTGATGGTTTCGCCGCCGAACAAAAAGATGGCCAGCAAAACGAAAACGGTCGTCAAAGAAGTGTTTAAGGAACGAATAATCGTTTCGTTGACGCTTAAGTTGACCACTTCTTCAAAAGTTTTATCCTGGTGGCGTTTCAGGTTTTCCCTGGTCCGGTCAAAAGTGACGATGGTATCGTGGACGGAAAAACCCAGAATGGTTAAGAGGGCGGTGACAAAGTAAGAATCAATCTGGACATTTAAGAAATGTCCGAGCACGGCAAAAACGCCGATGATAATGAGAAGGTCGTGGATCAGGGCGATAATGGCCGCCGCGCCATACTTGTAGGATTCCACCGGTTTGGAAACTTTGCGGAAAGCGTAAGCGATGTATAAAATAATGGCTAGTAAGACAACGATGATGGCGTAAAAAGATTTGCGTTTCAGTTCGTTACCGATGGTCGGGCCGATAGAATCAAATCTTAGCTCGGTA
>DATDUR010000039.1:0-3758 GCA_035290305.1 Patescibacteria group bacterium | reverse complement strand
CATTAAAAAGCCGATGGTGCCGGTAGGCGCCAAAACCGTAACCTGGGCGTTCTTAAAGCCGGCTATGGCGCCCAGGCCGTAAGCGTTATCCCAGGCGCTCTTGGCTTCGTCCAATAAATAATCGGGTACGCCGATGGAATTTATTTTGTAAGCGGCCTGCCTATGCATGTCAATTACGTTGAGCATCGGCGCGCGGTTGGTTTCAAAATATTTAAAAGGTTCCTTGACTTCGGCAATCTTGGCCGACTGGAAATAAGCGTGCCCGGTCATTAAAGCGGTGACGGCCGCGGCAAAATGCCGGCCCTCGGAACCGTCGTAAGGCAGGCCGTTGCTCATCAGCAAAGCGCCGATATTGGCGTAACCCAGGCCCAAGGGTCTAAAATCGTGGCTGTTCTGTTCAATGGCCGGGGTGGGATAGCTGGAGTTGGGCACGATGATTTCCTGGGCGGTAATCATTACCTCCACCGTGTGTTTAAAAGCCTCCACGTTAAAGCCGGCGCTCTTGGTCCGGTATTTCATCAGATTGATGGAAGATAAATTGCAGGCGCTGTCGTTTAAAAACATGTATTCGCTGCAGGGATTGGAAGCGTAAATGCGGTCGGTGTTGGCCGAAGTGTGCCATTTGTTGATGGTGGTGTCAAATTGAACGCCGGGATCGCCGCAAATCCAGGCGGCCTCGGCAATCTGCTTCATTAAATCGCGGGCCTTAAAAGTATCGGCCACTTCTTTGGTGCGGATGTATCTGGTCTGCCATTCGCCGCCGGTTTCCACCGCTCTCATAAACTCATCGGTCACCCGGACGCTGTTATTGGCGTTCTGGAAAAAAATGGAACCGTAAGCTTCGCCGTTTAAAGAGCCGTCGTAGCCCATCTCAATCAGCGCCCAGGCTTTTTTCTCTTCGTTGGCCTTGCAGTTGATAAATTCTTCAATGTCCGGGTGGTCAATATCCAAAATGACCATTTTGGCGGCGCGGCGGGTTTTGCCGCCGGACTTAATCACGCCGGCAAAAGCGTCAAAGCCTTTCATGAACGAAACCGGACCCGAGGCCTTGCCGTTGGAATCGGCCAGATACTCTTTGGAAGAGCGCAAAATGGACAGATTGCTGCCGGTGCCCGAACCGTATTTAAACAGCATGCCCTCGGTGACGGCCAGATTAAGAATGGAGCGCATATCGTCCTGCACCGAATTGATAAAACAGGCGCTACACTGGGGACGCTCTTCCACGCCCACGTTATACCAGACCGGACTGTTAAAGGCGGCGTGCTGGTTGATTAAAATATAAGTGAGTTCCTGCTCGTAAATTTCCGCTGATTCCTCGTCTTTAAAATAACCCTGGGTCCGGCCCCAGTTAGAAATGGTTTTGGCCACCCTGTCAACCATCTGCCTGGCGCTCCGCTCGCGCTCTTTGGTGCCGATCCGGCCGCGGAAATAATGGGACACGGCGATGTTGGTGGCGGTCTGCGACCAGACACTGGGAATTTCCACCTCTTTTTGGGAAAAAACCACCTGGCCTTTATCGCTGGTGATGGTGGCGTCCCTAATTTCCCATTTTATCTCGTCATAAGGATGAAGACCGGCTTTGGTATATAATCTCCTGAATTCCAACCCCTGCTTGTCTTTTTTCTTAAATAAAAAAGGAGCTTTATTTGATGATTGCTCCCGTTTACTGTTAAAAGCGGCGACGGTGGTTTCTGAATTGGATTTGTTGTAGGGGCTGGTTTCGGTCATACTATTTAGAAATTAATTGTTTTTTAACGATTTTTAGCGAAAAAAAGATTAACTAACACGCTAGTTAATATAATTTTTGTTTTAGAAAACCGATTTTCGTCTAAATACTATATCTTGTGCCTAATAAAGGTATTATAACACAACATATTGTATCCAACCTGTGGATAACAACGGATTATTTAAGCCGGACCAGATTTTTTGGCTTACCTTTGAGGAAATACTTTATATTTTCCACCGTGGTTTTAAGGATTCTTTCCACCGCCTCCCGGCTGTTAAAAGCGATGTGCGGGGTCACCACCACGTTGGGGTTCTTGATTAAAATGTGGTTCTCCAACAACACTTTAAGGGTTTCCACGTTAAAATCGCAGTCTAAAAGTTCATCCTCATGCTTGATGGCGCCTTCCTCCTCCAGAGTATCCAAACCCACGCCGGCCAGCCGACCGTCTTCCAAAGCGTCCAGAACCGCCGTGGTATCCATTAAATCGCCCCGGGCCGTGTTAATTAAAAGACTGCCCGGTTTAACCAGGGCCAGGCGCTGGGGGTTAATCATCTGATAGGTGGCCGGATTCAAAGGGCAATGCAAGGTGATAATGTCCGATTTTTTCATTAAAACGTTTAAGCTTACTTGGGAAACTTTTAATTTGGCCGCTTCTTTGGCGGTTAAACAGGGGTCGCTGACCAAAACCTTCATGGCAAAGCCGTGAGCCATCCGGACCACGTGCCGGCCGATGTTGCCGCAGCCGACAACGCCGATGGTCCGGCCTTTTAAATCAAAGCCCATCAGGTTCTTAATTTCAAAATCGCCGGCTCTGGTTCTTTCAATGGCCTGATAAATCTTGCGCGACAAGCATAAAATCAGCCCGAAAGTGTGTTCGGCCACCGTATTTTCTCCGTAAGTCGGCACATAGGCCACTTTAACGCCCCTGTCTTTGCAGGCCGCCAGATCAATGTGGTCAAAGCCGGTGGAACGGGTGGCGATGAATTTAAGTTTGGGCAGTTTTTTGATGATTTCTTTAGTGACGCGGGTATTGATAAAAACGGACAAAACCTCGGCGTCTTTAATCTTATCAGTCTGATTAAGGCCGCTTAAAAAAGTCAATTTATAATTTTTAAGCTCCCGCTGTAAATATTCCCGGTCCCATTTTTCCCGATCCACAAAGACCAAGTGTTTTTTGTTTTTCATATACTACGAATTACAAATAAATACTAATATACTAATATAAATTTAAAATTCTCTTGAATTTTATATCTGTGCTTGTGAAATTAGCCAATATGCCTAATTTCAACTTAGCTACCCTTAAATAAGCATAAATCTGATCAATATTTCTTTTAGAAAAATAGTTGCCGCGTTTTATTTCTAATATTATTTTACCCTCAATTAAAAAATCGAGGAAAATTGAACCAATGCCAGTATTTTTAAACCTTACGGGAATATAAACTTGTTGTTTAAAATTAATGTTATTATCTTTAAATGCTTCGGCGATTGCTCTTTGATAATATTTCTCTTGATATCCGTGGCCTAAATCATTATATACTTCGAAAAGAACTCCAACTATTTTATAACTTAAATTAGGATAAATTAAATCGCTTTTCATATTATAATTACTTAATAAATGCCAATTTACTAATATTTGTATATTCGTACAGATTCGTAATTAGTAGTGGCTAAATCAATTCCACCCTGCACTCAACCGCCTCTTTAAATTTTTCGGCGTCGGCTCTGGCGCCCACCAGGCTGTCGTAATGCATGGGGATGGCTACTTCAGGCTTAATTATACCACAAGCGTCGGCTGCTTCCTGCCAGTTCATCACGTAAGTTCCGGAAACCGGCAACAGGGCCAGGTCAATGTCTTTCAGCCGGCTCATTTCGGGAATGTTGTCGGTATCGCCGGCATGGTAAATCCTGACGCCGCCGACATCAATCACGTAACCGACATGCGCCTCCTCTTTAGGATGGTAAGGCACGCCCGCCGAGCGCCACTTATTGAGATTGTAAGCCGGCACGGTGCCAACTTTCAAATCGTCAAATT
>DATDUR010000038.1:0-3679 GCA_035290305.1 Patescibacteria group bacterium | reverse complement strand
ACAGTGCCAGCAAAGGTCGGAAACGGAACGCCAGTGGACTTTATTGCCGCAGCTGGCGCAAGACCCCTGATTTTTTGTCCGTATTGGAGACTGGCTACTGACACTAACACTATAACGTCGTCCTTTGTTCATGACATCTCTCCTTATCTTAAAATTGTTAAAGGTGCTCTGATAATTATCAATATCACGAAAATTTATATCAGTCAATAGTTTTATGCTACAATATATAAGTTATGACCAAAAAACGGGATTCCATCCTGCTCGCCTCAAGCCTGATAATTTTAGGCTTGGTTAGCTGCTGGTTGATTTACCAGAAATACCTCAAGCCCCAGTATTCGCTGCTATTGCTTCTGCCTCAAAATTACCAAATCAGCTTTGAACTCAAACGCGACCGCTTTACCCTGCCGGATTTGCAACAGCAGAAACTGCTCAAAAATCCGGTCATCAAACAAATTTACGAAGAGGTGGAGCAATCGCTCAAAACCGAACTGGACCGCTTGTCCGATGGGGCCAAAAATTTCCTTAATCAGACCGAGGAAATCGTCGTCTTTTTCAACCAACCCGGCCAATACGGCCTGGCAGCCAGAATTCCCAATAAAAAACTGGCCGGGGAACTTAAAGCTGTTGATTTTGCCGGCTGGCAAAAAATGATTATCAAAGACCAGATACTGGCCTTGGCCTCAAGCGAAGATTTGCTGGCCGAAATGGCCGGCCAAAAACTCAAAGCCACTGCCATTCCCTATCTGTCCCTGACTTTAAATCCCTGGTTGACCGTCCGCTTTAAATCCGCTTTTCTAGAAACCGATTATTCGCCAAGGCCTCTGGACGACCTGCGGCAGATTCTCTCGCCTTTAAAAAACCTGCCGGCGCAGAATTTCTTTCTGGAAATAGATTCCGATCCTTACGCCCTGTCGTTAACCTTAACGCCCGAGCAAATTGGCCAAAGTAAAACCAACGGCGAACTGGCCGATTATCTGCCCTTGGCTCTAAACCAGGCCGACGTTTCTTTGGGGATTGGCGATTTTAACGAATTAACCGGCCAACTTGCCTCAAATCCCAATTTACAGCAATTATGGGCATCTTTAGACGCTCGTCTTTGGATTCAAAACCAGCTTTCCATCAGCAACCTGATTAAACAGCTTAAACCCCCGCTCATCTTCAGCTCCAAAGGCGATGACTGGCAGGTTTTAACTTCGGCTGACAATCGGGATGTTTTTGAATATTATCTAAAAAACTATTTTGCCCAAGCCGAGCCCAAAGAGAGTCCCAAAACCCTGCCCGACGGCACCAGAGTAACCGAACTGATTGCCGATACTTCCAAAATCAGCTGGCGGGAAACTGCCGTTTCCGGCTGGCAGGTTTTTACCTACCCCCAAGCAAAAAATGACAGTCAGTTGGGCCTGGCCCTAAAAGACGGCCGGCTGATTGTCGGCAATAATCTTAACGACTTCCGCCTGTCCGAAACAAACTTAGGCTGTTCGTTTGCCGCCAAGCCGGCCAAGGAAATCAGCTTATTTTTCCAGGCTGAACCGGCTGAATTAAGGTCTATTTTCAAACAACCCCTGATTAACTTCTCTAAAATAAGCGCCGCCAGCTATTTAAACGGCCAGCTGCAAATCTGCCTGGGTTTATAATGACTGCCTGCAGTGAAGTTAAACCCGAAGGGTTTATACTTCATTGTGGATAAGCTGTTAATTGTGTGAATAATTTTTGTGTTCAAAGATGTGGCCTATTTTTGGACGTAGCCTAATCTTAGCTAATCTTAGCTTTAAAAAGGGGTTGCTTTTTATTATTTTATATGATATAATAAAAGTGTAAACAAAAATAAAAATTCGGGTATAACCCGAAATGCACCTTTACTTAAAAGAAACCGTCCTCTAAAAGACCATTTTGGCCCTTTTAGGGGATTTTTCTGCCGTTTACTGGTCCGAAATGGGGCTTAACCGACTAAGTTCCCGAAAACAACCTTATCTGGTTGAAAAACAAAAACAAAAATCAAGAAAGGTGGCTGTCGTAAATAAAAAGCGATGGTTCACCGCTAAGGACTTTGGTAGACGGAAGTAATAACGCTTTAACAGTCGGAAAAAGCGCCATAAGTTCAGAGACCCGAAGATCTTGCTCTTTCCCGGGCAATCCGGGAAAAGTAGGCGGATCCTTGAACTCACGGGCGCTAGATCTCCCATATAATTATTTTATTAAGGGGCGCATCTAGCGCCCCTTTTGTTTGCCTTAAAAAGGCCTTGCCTCAATCGCCAAAACCTGCTATGATGAATTTCGCTAAGAAAAAATAACTAAAAACTATGGAAAAATCACAATATTATTCCGCTGAATTCCTGAAAGAAATGAAGCAAGTCCTGTTGTCCAGAAAAGACAAAATCAAACAGCAACTGGCCAATTTCGCCCAAAAAGACCCCAATCAGGAAGAAAACTACAATTCCAACTTTCCCGATTTCGGCGAAAAAGAAGATGAAAACGCGGCCGAGGTGGCTGACTTTGAAAAAAATCTGTCTTTGGAAGGCAATCTGGAGCAATCCCTGGAAATGATCAACCGCGCCTTAAGCAAGATTGAAGACGGCACTTACGGCATTTGCGAAAAAACCGGCGAACCCATCGGCGAAGAGCGTCTGCGGGTCATGCCCACGGCCACCAAAAAGGTGTTTAACAAGAAAAAGGAATAAATGCCTAAAAAATTCCAACTCTATTTGCTCGTCAGTTTCCTGTTGTTTACGGCGGACCGATTGACCAAATACCTCTCTCTTAAAAAACTCCCCGGCGAGGGAGTTTTTCTGACTGACTATTTTAAGTTGCGGGCCTTTTTTAATCCTAATATTTCCCTGGGACTGCCGCTGCCCAACTTGCCGGCCGTGATTTTGACCGTGGCGATTATCGGCCTGCTGATTTATTTGCTGGCCGTGATGATTGCCAAAAAAACTCCGGGCGCTTTGGCCGTTATTTTGATGCTGACCGGCGCTTTCGGCAATCTGCTTGACCGCCTCCGCTTCGGCGCGATTGTTGATTTTATTGACTTCAACTTCTTTCCCGCCTTTAATCTGGCCGATGCTTATATAGTCATCGGCGCTCTGTTATTGATTTTTAATTTTAGCCGAAACCCCAGATATAAATATAAAAATTAAAGTAAAAAATGTTCATAATTCTACGAATTACGAATCTGTACGAATATACGAATGGGATTTAATGTCTGCTGCTGAATTATTAAGTTTTAAGCCGGTTTACCAAATTAGTATATTGGTAATGATTCGTAATTCGTAGTTTTAAACTACTTTAAAACCGAAGCCGGCTCCGGCGGCAAACAGGCGGACTCCAGATAGCCCACCCAGTGATTGATGGTGGAACGGCCCGAAGCGATATAGCCGGCGGCTTCCATTAAATCGGCCGGGGCCGGCTCTTGGCCGCACTGGCTTTTGTATTCAAAAGCCAGTTTTTGTTCCAGCCCGAAATTGCGCTTAAGAGAGCATTTGAGGTCGTAATATTCCGCCTCCCCTTTTTTATATAAGTGGCGGATGTCGGCGTTAAGACAGCCCGTTGATTCCTCTATGGACGACCGGTAAACTTCTTCGTAGCCCTCATACCAGTCAATCACCAGCTTCGGCTTTAAAAACAAACCCAGCTGGTCAAAAGGGCCTGTATTGGCCACGGCCAAACCCACCACTAAACCGTT
>DATDUR010000037.1:0-6227 GCA_035290305.1 Patescibacteria group bacterium | reverse complement strand
CGGTGCCTTCTTCGCCTTCGTCATCCCAAAACTTGACGCGCCAGTAATACAAAGCGCCGTCATACTCCAAAGGCTCGTCGCCATATTCTATTTCTTCGCTCCAGGCGCCGTTGTCAATCAAATTATTTAATAAAGTTTTCTGGCTGTCCCAGGCCGGCGAGGAAAAGTCGGCGCTGTCATCAACCTGAATCCTATACCATTTGGCCAAATCAATCGGGTTGGGGTCGTGGTAAATGGCGGAAAAAGAAGGGGTTTGGTTAATTAAATCCCTCGGCTCAACCCTGTTTTCGGTTAAAAATCCGGTTGGCTGGCCTGGCGCGGCTGAACCGTCCATATAGAAATAGTCCAGGCCATTACTCCAAAAACCCTCATTATTGAATTCGCCGGAATCATCCCAAAATTTCATTCTCCAGTAATATTGAAAGCCTTCCAATGACAAATCATTGCCGCCGTAAGATATTTCTTCGCTTCTTTCACCTGGGCTGGTGGGCGTGTTCAAATCCTGCTGGCCGCTGTCCCATAAAGGCTCGTCAAAACTGCCGCCGACTTCAATTACCTGAAGCTGATAGCTGATAGCCTGGTCTTCTTCATTGTCGTCGTTGTAAACGGCGGTGAATTCAGGGGTCTGGTCGGTAATGTCATCAGGATTTCCCAAACCTTCGGTTTCCAAATCGCTGGGCACGTTGGGAGCGTGATTTAAACTATATTCAATGGTTAAATAGGGATCATTGTTAGTGCCCGTGGCTTCCACGGTGTAAAAACCAATGTCATGACCATTTATACTCGGCGTACTTTCATGAAAATCAGCCGGTCCTCTAAGCGCCAAAATGGTATAACTGTTCAAGTCTATCCAATTTAAAGCCGTACTGTTAAAATCAAACTCATGACGGCCGGTATCACCGATAAACAACTCTGAACCGGCCACGTCTTCCACTAAGCCATAATCATCTATATTCAAAGTTGGATTGTTGGTATTAACGTTAACCATGTAAATATTATCGTAGTGGCCAATAAAATAAGCCACTATTGAAAGCGAGGCCGAACTAACAATGGCGTCATCGGGCAAACTGGAAGTGTCAAACGGCAAAAACATTCTGCTTAACAGACAATGTCCGCCACCCATACTATTGGCCACGTCAACATGAGGACCAGTAATTAAATTATTGGCTCTAATATAATCAACCGCGGTCTGCCAATCCGTACAGCCCTGCTGCCAAAATAACTGAAGTTCACCGTCTCCGGTTTCGGTCGGCACTTCCTCCGTATCCAAGGCCAGCTGTAAATCATTATTATCCTCCTCGCTGTAGAATTGAGCCTGGTATCTAGGCTGATTGTTTTCATCAAGGCCTAAAAAATAATGCTTAACGTTAGCGGATGATAACTCGTCTATGAGTTGCGGCTCAAGCTGCGGCTGGAAATTCTGGGCCTCGTATAAATCAGTTAGATAAGTGCCGTCAACCTCGCCAGGACCTTCATCCAGCTCTCCGCCGTCCAAAAATTGCAACTGACCGTCCTCGCCTACATCATAGGCCAGACTGTCGGACAAATAAACAAACTGGCGGTCATTGCCCAAATCTTCCTCGTCCCAGCGGTTGACTTTTAAAGACAGCAAAGTGTCGTTTTCGTAAACTTCCTCGCGGTAAACCCGGCCTTTTTTGTAAATGCTGTCATCGTATTCGCCCAGTTCATAGCCGTCCACGCCGCCGCCCTGATGATAATAGCTTTTAACGGTCTGGTTATCAGTCGCAGCCGTTACCTCGCCAAAGCCGACAAACTGATTTAATGTGTAGCCGTCGTCATAATGAATGTAATCCGGGTCCGCGTAATATTGGCCGTCCTGATAATCATAATCGGTAATTAAGTCGTTGCCCTGGCCGTCGGTGGTGGCAATGGTTTTGACGGTCTGCAGATTAATCGGCAAATCCGGATTTTTAAAAGAATCATCCTCGTTAAAATATCTGCCCGAGGCCTGATATTCAATGGAGGTTTCTGCGCCATAGCCGTTGGCGATTTGCGACAATAAAGCCGGCTTATTGTTTGAGCCCAAATAAAGTTCTTTTTCCCAATATTCCTCCCAAATGCCGTCACAAAGATAGAACCCGTCTGGACAATAATATTTGGCCAAATCCATTAAACCATCATTATTAATGTCCAATAATTGAACGCCTAAATTCTCCCAATAATCAAGGTTCTGATGGTATTCACTATGATGAAAATCAACAAAAAGTTCGGGTGCATCATAATTTTGGTTCAATTCCCAGCCGGTGCCGGTGTTTAAATAAGTTTCAACTAATTCCACTTCTTCATTTTCTACTCCGTCATACATATTAGCCGAAATAACCAAATCAATTAAACCGTCGGTGTTAATATCCGTTAATCTGGCCCCGCCGACCAGATAAACTTCATTGCCGCTTGCATAATCCTGTGAAAAATCGGGAAAGGAATAATCCTGGTTAGGCGATTGTTCCCAGCCGGTGCCGGTGTTTAAATAAACGCCTCGTGTAGTAAAAGTAGTAAAAGGACTAAAGACGTCAACCAAACCATCGCCGTTAATATCTACCAATTGAACGCCGGTATTTTTACAACGAATGGGATAAATACCCGTTAGACAATTCGCTAATGGCACTGGAAACTCGCCGTAGCCTTGTTCAAAACCGCTGCCTATATTTAAATATATCCGCTTGGCCTGACTTTGTCCGCCATAATAGAAAGCGTAAATTAAATCGTCCAGCCCGTCCCCGTTAACATCGGTAAATGAAATCCTGGAATTGCCGCCGTAATCAGGCAGGTAATTATATAGATTGAAATCCGGCAGGCTGTCTGCCCATGAGTCTGAAAGATAAAAGCCGTTAACGCGGTTATTAAGATAAACTTCGGCTTGAAAAACTCCGCCCAGATTAGCCAAACCGATTAAATCCGGATATTTATCGCCGTTAATGTCCCCATGGAGCCCGCTTATGGCCACGTTATTATACTTTGGTATAGTCCATTCGGACTGCTCCCAGCCCCGGCCGTTATGTTCATAAATAAAGCTTCCGGTCTTCGCGTCTACCCAGGAATCGCCGTTTATGTCTACGTCTAGGTTAGGCACTCGATTAAAAGCTTCCCAATTATCAGGGTTATCCTCTGTAAAATTAAGACTGTTTTCCTGATACTCAAAAGTCGTAACCGGCAAAGAATATTCGGTTTGGTCTTGATAAGCTTTTTGAGTAATAGAGCTTAATAAGGAAGTCCGCCCGTTCTGGCCGGTGATGTAAGAAAGGTCGTATTTGGTTTGCAGTGCCCCGTCAACGGTTATTTCTATGTTAGCCAGACGGTAAGCCGTGGTTACGGAAAATTGGGAAGCGTAGCTGGTGGTTTCATCAGTCCGGGTTTCCAAATTGAATTCAATCACCATAGGGCCGTCGGTCTGGTCATGGCCGGTGTAATAAATACTCGCGGGATAAATCTGGCCCTGGTTCTTAAAATATTCAATCCGGTAAAAATTACCGTTGGTGTCCGTCACTTTATCCAACAGCCACTGGTAAACCAAAGAATGGTCAACGCTGTCCTGGCGGGAGCCGTTAACCTGCCCGAAATAATATTTGACGCCCAAAGTGTCGGTAACTATCCAGTAATTATTCTGGCTGTCGTATTCAACCTTGTTAAAAGCGGCTTCGGCTTTACAGCCGTATTGCTGGTTTTGCTGGTCAATTAAAGCCAAATCGCAGCTGGAACCATTTAAAAACAGGCTGAATTCACTGCCTGTGTAAAGCTGGTCGCTGCCTTTTCTGGTGCTTCTGGTAATCGCGCCCAAACTCAAAGACCAACCCTGGCCCACCCAGGAATCAATGGAACGGTTATGGCTGTTGTAATACAGATTGAGCGAGGGCTGGAGGCCATTGCGGCCCTGGGGCGCGGTCAGGGCGTAATTATAAACGGCGGCGCCGGAAAACTGGTCTATCCGCAAATCGCCGCTTAAGCCCTTGTCTTTTTTAAAATTATTGTAGGCCGAGGTTTCCTGCTGATAACCGGCAGGCTCCTCTTGAGCCAGGGCCCGACTGCCTAAAAAGGCGAAAATCACCAGAATTGACAAGAAAACGATGGCTGTTTTCTTCATAAATTTGTTGGTTAAAATAAAGTTAAGTTAATTATATAAATTTTAAAATTAAAAAGCTAATTATTTTTTGATAAGCCGCCGACGGCGATGAAAATGATTAAGGCTAAAAGTTTCATGGTTATTTTAGGTTAAGTTATTCGGTTATAAAAGAAATGACCTCCCCTTAGGGAAACGGGGGTGGTAGATAAATAAAAAATAAAGTTTACACTTCAATAACCGCCATCCCAAGCCGGAGAGAAGCAACCTACCCACAGGGTCAGGGGGGTAAGAAAATTCTCTCCGGGCTTTTCGTTTAATCGTCCCTAAAAATCTTAAAAAGATTCGGGACTAAATGGATGGGTAAAAAAATACTAATCCTCTTCAACCGGCACTTCCTCAACGGAGATTTCTTCCTCGGCCAGTTCGTCCGTCTTGCTCTCTTCGCGCTTGCTGCCGCCGCCGAGCATAATCAGTTCGTTGGCAATCACTTCGGTTTTATAATGAACTTTCTTGTCTTTATCTTCCCAGTTTCTGGTGTGCAGCCGGCCTTCCAGATAAACCTTGCTGCCTTTGGTTAAATACTTGTTGACGATTTGAGCCAGCTTGCCCCAGGCGATTATCGGATGAAATTCCACCGTTTCTTTTTTTTCTCCGGTTTTCTGGTCCTTGTAAACGTAATTGGTGGCCACGGTAAACAAGGCGATGTCGGTGCCGAAACGCGATTTTTTATCCAAGGGATCCCTGGTTAGATTGCCGAGCAGACTCACTTTATTCAGGTTCATACTCGCTTTTCCTTTCCAACCATGAAGTTTTGTGAGTGTAGCCCCGCTTAGCGGGGCGTAGCGAACAAATACTTCATGGTCCTTTACACCATGAAGTTTTGCAAGCCTTAAGCGAGCAAATACTTCATGGTCATCTTTCTGATTTAAATCAGTCAGACTTAAATTATTAATCCTCCTTTTCCCCGCCTTTTTGTGAAAAGCGGGGCTAATTTGACAAAGTGCGAAAAAAGTCTATAATTCAATTTGAGGCTTATTCCCTTTTAGGGAATACGCATCAAAATCGCTTTTCGCCAAGAGTCCCCTTTCGGGGATTTTTGGTTTTTTAACGTAAATTTGCGGACTTTTACCGGTTATTTCAACGTCAAAAATCGCTTTTTTATACCAACGTCTTCTCTGCCAATCCTCAATGAATTGTTTTAATTTACAGGCCATAAAAAGAATGGTTATTTTTTCGGCTAAGATAGGCCGAGATTTTTTTGGAAACCCAGCGCCCCGACCTCTTGATTCTGCTCTTTTCCTGACTTTGAGCCTTGAGATGAGGGGCGAGACTAAGGGGGCGAAGTTGAGGCGGTGTTGGGTAAAGAGCCTTAAACAGGCTGCTGATGAACATATTGTTATCCGGTTATTTGACTAATAGACACCTTGATTTTTAATTGTATTTTAAGGTGTCTTTATTGATTTTTTCTTTTATGTTAGCCAAAATTTGTCTATAGCGGTTTGATTTTGATTTTTTAGCGACGGCGCACTTTTTTGCGCCGTCGCTATTATCTTTTTAAATATTATCAACCGCCATTTCTTTTGTCAAATAAAAAAGTCTTGCCTCTTTTGTAACGACGCGCAATTGCGCGTCGCTTCAAGGCAAGACTTTTTCATTGTCTTGTGTAACGTTCAGGCAGTTCGATTTCCGCTTAAGCGGAAAGAACCTTCGCCCAAATATCACGAAAATTCTCACTTATTAAGAGAATTTGTTGTAAAATCCGCCCGCCGATTCGGCAGGGCGGTAGAAAACAGTAATCTTTAATTACTGTTAGACTATATTATAAAGGAATTTTAAAAAATTTCAAACTATTTTAAGCTCTTTACAAAAAAGCGGCTTTTTTATATAATCGCTAAAGAATTAAATAGTGCGGGTGTAGTTCAGTTTCCGCCAGAGGCGGACCAGCCTTTGGCTGGGGCTAGAAAAGAAATAGAAGTAAAAAACATAAAGTTTTTCAAAAAATAATAACTTTGCGGGTGTAGTTCAGTTTCCGCCAGAGGCGGACCAGCCTTTGGCTGGGGCTAGAAAAGAAATAGAAGTAAAAAACATAAAGTTTTTCAAAAAATAATAACTTTGCGGGTGTAGTTCAGTTTCCGCCAGAGGCGGACCA
>DATDUR010000036.1:0-3601 GCA_035290305.1 Patescibacteria group bacterium | reverse complement strand
CTCCACTTTCCCCGCCGATTCGGCGGGTTCGGCGGATGAATTAAACTTGGCCTCTTCTATGACTTCCGGCGTGCTTTCCGTGGTGGTGGAAGAACCTATTTTAACTTCATCCAATTTAATTCCTTCTGCTGATTTCTGGATTTGCTGGTTATTTTCGGCCGTAGCTTTATCTTGAGTTTCTTTGATTTTTTCCACGACCTCTTTGGATTCCTTGGTTATCTGCTTGCTCTCCTGAACTTTAACCATGGCTTCCGAAAGCTGGCCTTCTTCAATCAATGATTTCGCCTCAATCAGTTTAACTTCGGCTTTGGCCGGATTTTCCGCGGCCTCGCTTACTTCTTTAAGGTCAGCCGCCGTAGCCGTGGTTGAAGAAGCTGACGCCAAAGTAATGTTCTGAACAATTTCTTTGACTTCCTGGATTTTTTTATCGGTACGTTCCACTTTCTTGGTGATAATCTGCTTTAATTCGTCTTCCGAAATGATTTCTTTGGCATCTTTATTGCCGGCCGGAACAGTTTCGTTTTTAACTCCGGCTTGATTTTCTTCAGTATTGTTTTGAGCGGCATTTTCCGCGGCCTCGGCCGAAGAAGCTTTTTTATTCGTCACTTCTTCAATCAAAACCTTAATGGATTCGTCTTCAACGTCTTCAATGGCGGATTGGGCGTCATCAACCGTTTGTTTAACGTCGACGATATTTTCATCAAAAGCGATTTTCTTGACCTCATCCAAATCTTCTATGGTTTTATTGACGTTATCGGTGATTTCCTTAGCTAAGATTACCGCTTTTTGGGGTTCTTTTTTGTCTCCTTTGACTATTTCCAAAGAAGTCTGGACAGCGTTAATGTCGTTTTTTAAGGATTTAACGACGGTATTGATGTGCTCGGTTTTATCTTCAGAGGAAATGGAGGCCTGTTGAGTAAGTTTAACGGCTTCATTCTTTCTTTCCGCGGCATGTTTTAAATGAACCTTGGTTTCGCTTAGCGGGGTAACGGCCAAGACCAATTCAATTTTTTCAACGGTTCTTTTAACCGTATATAAAGACCTGGTGGGAATGTATTCGGCCTTGGCCACCATAGAGGTGCCGCCGATCATAGCCAGGACCAAAAAGGCGGAAACCGCCTTAACCGGCGAGGGTGAAACTTTCCTTAACCAAATAATGGCGTTGAGCTGAAAACTTTCAAACCAGGGCTGTTCTTTGCCTAATGTGTCTCTGGAAATTCTGGACATCAAAAAATTCCTGGTGTTTTCCGCCCACTCGGCGGCAGGACCAGTTTGTTGTAATCTTTTAAATTGTTTGGCGATTCTTTCGGCCATTTCGGTTTATGAATTATGAATTTAGTTCGCGGTTTGCGCGTGTCAGCGCCAGTCAGCGTTATTCACGAACATTATTCAACGTATTTATTCAATTCCTTGAGCGCCCGGTGGATAATTACCCTTACATTGGCCGGTGATTTATCCACGATTTTGGCAATCTCTTTAATGCTCAATTCTTCAATAAAACGCAAGGTGATTATTTCCCTTACTTCCACGTTTAGATTAAGTAAAACCTTTTCCAGAAAATCTTTGTCCAGATTTTTATCCGGATCCACTTTAACTTCCGACTGGATTTCTTCCTCTTGATAAATTAACGGCAGCTCTTCTCTTTCCCGGCTGCGGTAATAATCTATCACCAGATTGCGGGCTATTTTATACATCCAGGATTGAAAACTTCTGACCTTAGCCCCGGATGAAATCTGTTCCCAAATTTTTAAAAAACACTGGCTGGTAAAATCTTCGGCAATCTCGGCGCTGGAAACTTTATAGTAAATAAAACGGTATATTTTAGCGCTGTATTTATCAAAAAGTTTACCAAAAGCTTCAGTATCGCCCTGGTTAGCTTTGATGACTAAATACTTGTCCTTATTTTCGGCATCATCCTTCATATAATAAGACGTAAAAATAGGTAAAATGTTACAACAATAATTATATTTTATACGGGGTTTAAAGTCTATATCCTAAAATCAACTTCTCGGATTTTTAATTATTTTGACTTATTTTGATATAAAGTATAGAATAGTCTGGAAGTAATTTTAATATAGCCAATCTTAGCTTAGAATATAGTATAGAATATTCTATAATTATTATGTATAATTAAAGTATGGAAAATAAGCAAAATCTTATCCCCATAAGGGTATCGGTAAGCGAAGCGGCCAGGCTTTTTGGAGTATCCACAAAGACCATTAGAGAAGCTCTACGGGCTAATGAAGTGCGCTATATTATCTCCAGAGGCCGGTATAAAATCAACTTTGAAAGCCTGTTAAAGTGGTCCCAGTTATCCACAAGGAGAAGAAACCAGCTGACCAGCCAGGGCATTGGTCAATTCGTAAAAAACTGGCAAATTCACAATAAAAAATACAGCCCTTCGGAAGAGCTGGCTAAGAGAATAAAAAACGATGGAGAAACGCGAATATGATGCTAATAAGCCGTAAATCCTGGCTCAATTTGGTCAGGATTTTTTATATCTCTAATCACGAATATACTGCTAATATTTGCTAATTTTCACTTATCACCCACTAATATACTAAATTCGTGACTTATTAGCGATTATTGGCGTTTATCCGCACTATATTAGCGATAAGCAAATTTGCGTATTACCGCCCTGACGATTCCCTGAATCAAGGGATCCTTGGTGTAAATCGGCTTTAAGGCCGAGTTGGCCGGCTGCAGGCGGATGCGGTTCTTTTCCCGGTAAAACTTCTTTAAGGTGGCGTAAGCGTTGTCCAAAAGGGCTACCACCACGTCGCCGTCTTTGGGGCTGTGATTTCTTTCCACAATCACGTAATCGCCGTCCCAGATGCCTTCTTCAATCATGGAACGGCCTTTAACCCTTAAAATGTAAGAATTGTCCGGGTTATGGACAAAGTCGGCCGGAATAGCCATGGTTTCGTTGTCTTCAACGGCCTCAATCGGTTCGCCGGCGGCAATCAAACCGACTAAAGGCAAATCCACGGCAATGGCGTCGCGGTAGCTGGATAAAACCACCGGCTCCAAAGACCTTTTTTGGTTGTCCTGGGGCTTGAGATAGCCTTTTTCTTCCAAAGACTTAACGTGCTGATGAATGGTGGCCGGAGAAGAAACCCCTAAAAAACCGGCGATTTCCATGTAGCTGGGCGCGTAATCGTGTTGTTTGATAAAATCCTGGATAAAATCAAGGATTTCTTTTTGGCGTTTAGTTAGTTTGTCCATAGGGTTATAGGTTATCCACAGCTCCCTTTTTATAATCTTATTATACCGAAAATAAACCGAAAATACAAGATAAATAAAAATCCCGTTTAAAAAATGGAATTTAAATCAAATTTGGAAATTGCCTGCCTGCCCACGGCCCCGCATATGCGGAGCCTCGCCAAAGACGGCGTGGCCGGCAAGACAGGGAAATTTAAAATTGGAAATTAGAAATTAAAAATTATTAATCTACCTCTCTCCCAAGACAACCGTTAGTTCAATCTCCTCCCCGGCCCTGATAACTTTCAGCTTAAGAGTCTGGCCCGGCGTGTAGTCCTGAATCAGCCTGGTTAAAGAATTTCTTTCGTCAACGTCTTCGTTGTTGACTTTAATGACAATG
>DATDUR010000035.1:0-6197 GCA_035290305.1 Patescibacteria group bacterium | reverse complement strand
CTTAATCTTAATCAGTTTTTGGACTGCCAGGATTCCGGTAAATACCGGCAGAAGGTTGAGGCCGACGAGCAGGAAGCTTTGGCCGCGGGCGTAACCGGCACGCCGGGCATTTACATCAACGGCATTCTGATTAAAGGCGCCGTGCCCTATGGCAGTTTTAAGCAGGTTATAGATTCTTTTTTAAAGTTTTAAAGTAAGCGCCATCGCATGAATAAAAAAATCGTTTATTTAATAATAGCTTTGGCGATGATTGTGCCGGCGGTTATCTTATTCAGCGGCCGGCCAGCTGAATACGCGGAGTTAAGAGATGGGCCTCATCTTTTGGGCAGCCCGGAGTCCAGCGTGGTTTTGGTTGAGTATTGCGATTTTAACCGGCCGGTTTGCCGGCAGGATTACCCGGTGATTAAAGAATTGCTTAGCCAATCCGGCGATAAGTTCAGGTTTGAATACCGCCATTTGATTAAGAGCAATGCCGGTAGCCTGGCTTTAACATCCGCCGAAGCCTCCGAGTGCGCGGCCGACCAGGGTAAATTCTGGGAGTATGCGGAACTGCTTTACGCTCAAGAGGATTCAGGTAAAGTTAAACTGGAAGATTTAGCCTCCGGTCTGCCGGAATTGGACTTGGAAATTTGGCGCGATTGCTTAAAATCAGACATTAAACTGACCCGGGTTAGGGAGGATATTTTGGAAGCGGAGCAAGCCGGTTATCAAGAGACGCCGATATTTATTTTAAACGGACTCTTAATAAAAAATTCGGCGGATTTATCCTGGCAAATCAACAGTCTGCTGGAGCCGGTTAAAGCCGTGCCGGAAGCTGCCGCTTCCTCGCTCAATCTCTAAAATAATGGCTTATTTTTATAACTATCCGGCCAATCCCATTTTATGGGATTTAGGTTTTGTTAAAATCCATTGGTATGGATTTTTAATTGTTTTAGCTTTAATAATTTGCTTAAGCATCGTTTGGCATTTTAGAGCCAAAGCTCAACTGGCGGACAATCATTTTTACAATCTGATTTTTTATTTAATCATCTTCGGCATAATCGGCGCCAGGTTTTGGCACGTGGTTTTTTATAATCTGAATTACTTTTTAGCCAGCCCTTGGGCCGTTCTTAAAGTCTGGCAGGGCGGTTTGGCCATTCACGGGGCTGTGTTAGCCGGTCTGTTAACCCTTTATTTTTATGGGCGCAAGCATCAACTGGTTTTTAGCCGCCTGACCGATTTATTCGCCTTGGTTCTGCCTTTGGGTCAGGCCATCGGTCGCTTTGGCAATTACTTTAATCAGGAGCTTTTTGGCCGGCCTTGCGAGCAGGGTTGGTGTTTGGCCATTGAGCCGGCCAACCGGCCCGAGGCCTTCATCAATTTCAGCCATTTTCAGCCGTTATTTTTATACGAATCGGTTTTAGACCTTATTTTATTTTTGGTCTTGCTGTGGTTTTTTAAAGCCAGGCTTAAGCCGGGAATCATCACCAGCCTGTATTTATCCGGCTATTCGGTCATCAGATTTTTTATGGAATTTTTAAGGCTTGATGCCAGCGCCGGATTTTTGGGCTTAAAGGCGGTTCAGTGGTTAAGTTTGGCGGTGATAGCGGTTTCAGCCGGCTGGCTGGTCCGGGTCTTGTCAAATAGAAAAGTTTAGTTTATAATAGAGCAGGTTTTCCGTCTGTTTTTAAAAGCAGACGCCTGTTGGGACGGTAGTTCAGTTTCAGCCAAAGGCTGACCAGCCCTTGGCTGGGGTTAGAACAAATCCCTAATTTGATAAATTCATTGGTTTTGAATGAGTCAAAATGGGGGACGGTAGTTCAGTTGGTTAGAACGCCGCCCTGTCACGGCGGAGGTCGCGGGTTCGAGTCCCGTCCGTCCCGCCAGGCGTCTGCTTTTTGATTTTAATTTTATTCTCTTGGCTTCGGAGAATGAAAGATATTAGATATCCTGCGCTTTTGGCGCAGGGTTACTAAGGTGTTTCATTCAGTTTCCGCTCCACTTGAACGAAGTGAACCTTGCGGGAGCACGGCGGAGGTCGCCCCGCCGATGGCGGGGTCCGTCCCGCCAGGCGTCTGCTTTTTGATTTTAATTTTATTCAGTTTCCGCCCCACCTATCCCGCAGGTGAACGAAGCGAACAACCCCCTTGACTTATTTTTTAGCTAGTATATACTAAGTATATAAAAAGTAAAATTATTAAATTTATGAATACTACCATCATAAATATCAAAACCGACCCCAAGGTTAAAATCAAGGCCAAAAGAATAGCTTTTGATTTGGGCTTAAATTTGAGCGGCGTTCTTAACGCCTATCTCAAGCAGTTTATTAGGACTAAGTCCGTCTATTTCAGCTTAAATGAAGAAAATCCCAGCCCGTTTTTAATGCAAGCCATGAAGGAATCTGAAAAACAGAGAAAAAGTAAGGACTATTATTCCTTTAATAACCCCAGGGAGGCGATTGACTTTTTGAAGAAACAATAGTATGGAGATTGAATACTCCAAGAAGTTTATCAAGGAGTTTAAGAAATGCCAGCCTAAGGTTAAATCGGCTTTTTATAAGAGATTAGAATTATTTATTAAAGACAAATATCATCCTTTACTCCATAATCATAGCTTATCCGGCCGACTGAAAGATTACCGAAGTATTAACGTTGACGGTGATTATCGGGTTTTATTCCAAGAATTTAATAATGGTCAGACAGTTTATTTTGTAGTTATTGGCAGTCATAGCCAGCTTTACTCATAATTCAGATATTATTTCTCTCTTAAAACAGGTTGTAATACATATTGAGGGGTCCGTCCCGCCAGGCGTCTGCTTTTTGATTTATATTAATTTAAAAACCCGCCGATTCGGCGGGTTTTTGTAATCATTTAACCAGTTTGACTATTTCCGCGAAGACTTCCGGATGGTGTTCGGCCAGATCCGCCAGAACTTTCCTGTCCAGCTCCACTTTATTTTTCTTAAGCCGGTCAATAAATCGGCTGTAGCTTAAGCCCTGCGGTCTGACGGCCGCGTTAAGTTTTATCTGCCACAGTCCGCGGTTGACTCTTTTTTTCTTTTTTCTGTCGCGGTAAGCGTGAACGCCGGCTTTTTTAACGGCGGTTTTGGCCAGACGGGTAAGTTTTTTTCTGCCCCATTTGTAGCCCTTGGTTTTATTCAGCAGCCTCTTTCTTTTTTGGGCCCGGACCCTGCCTCTTTTTACTCTTGGCATATTTTTTAATTATAAATTCAATAATAATTTAAGCGTAAGGCAAACATCTTTTGATGTTTTTTTGATTGCTTTTGGAAAGATTCTTATCGCGTCTTTTGGCCCTGGTGACTTTGCCGGCCTCCTTGGCGTTAAAATGATCCTGGCCGCCGGTGCGGATGGTAATCTTTTTTCCTTTGGTTATCTTGATTCTTTTGCGGACGGCTTTGTTGGTTTTTAATTTAGGCATAAATTTATTAAGTATTAAGTCAATTAAGTCTCGGCCATAAGTCGCGTGCCCTGGGCCAGCTTTTGGCTGAAATTAAGTTATTTTATTTGCTGGCTGAGATTATCGCGGAGATTTGTCCGCCCTGTTTTTTAGGCTCCTGTTCAATATTGATTGGCTGTTCGGTTTTGATGGTTTCTATAAATTCCTTTACCTTTTGCAAAGCGTCTTGATGATATTTTTTTTCACGGCCTCTTAAAATCATTTCCACTTTAACCTTATCGCCTTTGCTTAAAAATTTAACGGCCTGATTTTTTCTCATTTCCAAATCGTGCTGGCCTATTTTAAAGGAAATTCTAACACCTTTGGTTTCAACCTTTTTGACGTTGGTTTTTTGGGATTTTCTGGACTGCTGGTATTGGAATTGACCGTAATCCATGATGCGGCAAACCGAGGGACGGCTCTTGGGAAAAACTTCAACTAAATCAAAACCGCTTTCTTCGGCCAGGGCCAGGGCTTTGGCCGTCGGCATAACTCCCAGTTGATGGCCTTCGTTATCAATCACCATCACCTCGGGTATCCTGATTTGATGGTTCAGGCGATAACGGTTTTTATCTATGAATTTTCTTTTTTTTCTGCCTTTGGTTCTAAGCATTGTTGATTATTAATAAAGTTTTTCTTAGCATTATTTTTAAAGCTTTTTTTCCATCCGTTGTTTTAAAATATTTTTCTCTTCTTTTGGCATCATCTTTTTTTAAATAGACTTCATAAAAAATTAATTTAAGAGGCCTTCTATTTTTTGTGGATTTAACTAAACCTTTACGGTGGTAATTTATTCTTTGCTTTAAATTTGTTGAATACCCAATATAGAAATTTTTGTCCTTAAGGCTTAGCAAAATATAAACATAATAGCACATAAAATCGCTTTTCTTGCCATAAAGTTATGCAAAGCATATACTTTATGACTTATTGTTAAGTTTTGGCGTCCTGAAGTAGAATTCACTTCGTTCATTCACTTCAGGATTATAAAGTTTTGCGGCCCTGAAGTAGGAGCTCCTGCGTCGCTTCACTTCAGGATCATAAAGTATTTGTTTTTATTACATCAGATTAAGCGTCTATTATCTTGTTTGGCGAAGCCATAAAGTTTTGCGAGCGTAAGCGAGCAAATACTTTATGGTGGAGATGGTGGGTATTGCACCCACGTGTAATTACTTTAAGCTAAAACTTCTACCAGGATAGTTCTTTTAAATTGGGTCAAAAAGAAAATAAAAAAAGAACAAAAATTTCTTTTTCCAGCCCAAAGTGTTTTAGTCCGGTTAATTCGGGCGAAAAACCGGCTTATCCTGATGGTTATTACACCCCTTACTTAATATCAGGAGTTTTAAGCAGGGATGGCTGAAGCAATTTAAGCTACAGCGACAGCTAAAGCGGGAACGCTGAAAGCGTTCTTTACTTTAGCGAATAAGTTCTTGGCATTTATCCAAGTGACGGCTTTGTAAAAGAAGTTCCGTCGACTTCTCCTAGCGATTTTAACTTTAAAAGTGAATTAGCGAATTAAGACATCCCCTCGTTGTCCCGCTAAGCGGGACTCCTCTTCAACCCGCCGAATCGGCGGGTCGGGGCTCGCTTTATCTTTTCAATAACTGGCTTCTTCTTCGCTCAAAATCTTTCCTTTTTAAAGCTTCTCTTTTGTCAAATTTCTTCTTTCCCTTTACCAAAGCGATTTCCAGTTTAATCAATCTTTTCGAAGTATACATTAAAACCGGTATAATTGTCAAGCCTTTTTGCTTAGTTTTGCCGAGCAGGCCGGACAATTCTTTATTTTTTAACAGCAGTTTTCGGCTTCGGTCGGGCTGGTAGTCTGCTTGGCTGTAGCCGGCTTTGGGATATTTGGCGATTTTGGCGCCAATCAGCCAGGCTTCGGGCCGGTTGGTTTGAGAATTCATTTTCAGGGTAACATAGCTGCCTTTAAGTTCCACCCGGCCCGCTTTGGCCGATTTTACCTCTGGACCGGTCAATTTTAAACCCGCCTGCCATTTTTCCAGGATTTCGTTATCAAACAAGCCTTTTTTGTTTTCGGTAAGGGGATGATTAAGCATACTTATATAATAAGGAAGTTTGCTTAAAGTCTCAAGGGATAAAATTATCGGTTGATTTACCAAAGCGCCGCTAAAGGAGCAGAGTTTATCTACAACCTAAGTGGATAAGCTGTTTATCCGTTATTTGTTTAATTTTTATGATTTATCTATAATAATGTAGCTGATGAAACAAGTCAAAGATAAATTGAAAGAAATTTTAAGCGGCTTGACCGATGCTTACCGGCCGGGCGTTGTTTTTGAGATTGAATTTCCCAAGTCGTCCGGCTTTGGCGATTTATCCACCAATCTGGCCATGAAGCTGGCGGAGGTCCTGTCTAAAAATCCTAAAGAAATAGCGGCCGAGCTTAAAGATAAGCTCACGGCTTCAGCCGAGCTTAAATCAATGATTGCCAAAGTGGAAATTGCCGGCCCGGGTTTTATCAATTTTTTCATCACCGATGAATATTTATCCGGCCGGGCTTTGGAAATCATAAAGGATAAAAAAGATTTCGGGAAGTTAAGCCTGGGCCGGGGCCAGAAAGTTCAGCTTGAATTCATCTCGGCCAATCCCACCGGTCCGTTAACTTTGGGCAACGGCCGGGGCGGATTTTTTGGCGACGCTTTAGGCAATGTTTTGGAGCGCGTCGGTTATCAGGTGACCAGGGAATATCTGGTTAACGATGCCGGCGGACAGATAGAGGCCTTGGGTCACTCGGTGCTAAAGGA
>DATDUR010000034.1:0-3060 GCA_035290305.1 Patescibacteria group bacterium | reverse complement strand
AACAACCGCGCCGTTAATCCGGCCTTCGGTAACCGTGGCCGGCAAGCCCACGCTTTCGGACAGGTCAACGTAATAAACTCCCAGACTGCCGCGGACTATTTCCTGGCTGTTGACCAGAAAATTATCGGTAAC
Source organism: Patescibacteria group bacterium (assembly GCA_035290305.1). GTDB lineage: Bacteria > Patescibacteriota > Patescibacteriia > UBA1558 > UBA10009 > DATDUR01. Next base: position 2,928 of record DATDUR010000034.1, on the reverse strand, counting down.
CGACTTAAGGTAATAAGCGGGCACGGCCAGGTTGATTAAATTCCTGCCCGAATCAAACAGCAGGCCGACTACCCGGTTATTCTGATCCAGCAAAGCGGCGCCGTTGTAAACGCCCTCAAAATCTTCCACCACTTTAAGGTAGTGGTCTATTTTTTCGGTCGTCAGCAAAAAATCGCCGCCTTTGGACTGGTCGTGGTAAGAAAATTTCTGGATGGCCGTCTTAACTATATCCGAACCGTGGTTCTGGGCCGAATAGCGGGTGGCCAGCATAGGCGTGGCCGGAGTTAAGTCGTCTTCTTCGGCAAAACGGACCGGCGAAAGATTTTCGGCGCTGATTTTAACCAAAACCGTGCCGCTGAAAGTATCCGCCACTGCCTGAACCGGCTCTAAAATCCTTTTATCCGGGGTGACGATAATATAATCCTGTCCGTCTATAACCGACTGATGGGTTAAAATCCAGCCGTCGGAAGTGACGATGAGGCCGGAACCCAAAAAATCCTTTTCCAGTAAAATTGAATCAAGAATGCCGGCAGAAGCTCTGCTCTTGTAAAAACCGGCCACCTGCATCTTAATTTCCGAAAAAACCTTGTCGTAAGCTTCGTTATCCTGATTCTGGATTAAAAAATTCAAATCCAAAATATCCGGCTCCGGCTCAAGGCCGTTAACCGGCAAATTCAGCTGGCCGCCGCCGGACAAATAAACGTCTTCAAAAACGTTATCCTGCACCACGCCGGCCACGAAACCGGCCGAGCCGGCCAACAGCAGAATTAAAAGCGTTTTGCCCAGGCCAAAACGGGCCTTGGAAGCAAAAGGCTTTTCCATTTCCGGACGGTAAATCTCCTGAATGGTTCTGGCTTTCTGCTCGCTGGATTCTTTGGTTTTATTTGTTTTAACCATGATAACTATTTAATTTAGCCGCGTAATCATAACCGCAAATAGCGCGAACTTATCGCGAACTTTCGCTTACCGCGAACAATATTGTAAGTATTATAACCTATTTAATCTTTTTTTAAAACCATCTGGCGGTGAATAAAATCAGGCAGATGACCGCGATAATGATTATCAGATAATTTCTGATGAATTTTTTGGACAATGATTCTTTTAAATAATATTCCCGAAGCAGCAGATAAACGGCGTAAATCAGGCTGAAAATTACGCCTTTGACGTAATAAACCAAAGGCAGGCTTACCAGGGCCCAAAAGATTTCCATAAAAATAACGGCCGAAACCAGGCCAAAGGACAGCTTTTGATTAAGGGACTCGGAATAAAAATAAAAATAAATTTCCTGCAACAAAAAAATCGCCAAACCGACCAACGGCATCAGCCAAATTAAAGAAACATTAAGAAAATCCCTTAAGCCGAAAATGCCGGCCAAAGACAAAAAGACGGTTAAAATCTCAATCAAGCTGATTTGAAACTGCGGTCTTTTGGCGACAAAGAGATTGTGAAAATAAAACTGCTTGTATAAATTATCAAAATACGCCAGCAAAACCGCCAGTAAAACCGCCAGCAAAACCAATTTAAACCACCAGCCTTCCAAAAATAGCAGCAGGCCGAAACCGCTTAAAACTAATAAAGCCGGGGTTAACGGATAAAACCACCGGCCGCGGGCATCTTGTTTATTGGCGCCGCCCCTTATTAACAGCCAGACAAAAGCCGGAGTTAAAATCACGGCTGTTGCCAGAAAATAATAATATTGTTTTTCATGCCAAAATAAAAAAACCGCCGCCAGGGTTATTACTAAAGGACTGATTACCGAAAAAATTCTGCCCCAAAGCATAATTAAAAATTATTGGTTATAAACAGGGTTAAAACGCCGGTCAGCCAGGCATAATTGTTTTTGGCCCTTTCCAGCCTGTCTTTAGACTCCGCCTCTTGGGGATCTTTTTCCAGCTCCGCCACCGCCGCCACCAGATTAAGGTGCAGGTCTTTAAAATCCGCGGGCACGGACAAAGCCAGCAGTTTTTCTTCCAACTGCCGGTAGCTAAGATTTTCCTCGTTGAATTCCCCAAACACCTCCAGCAATTCTCGGCGATAATCATCCCTTAACCGGAGTCTTTGCCGGGCGTCGCCGTCAACCGTCAAGACGGTGCCGGCCATGGCCTCGTTATAAATTTTTTCCACCAGGGAAGCGCCGGCCAAAACCGATGAGGTGGAAAAAAGAAACAGGGCTAAAAATAATATTCTGCCGATGTTCATATTATTATGAATTAATCAAATCATCAACCTTCACTCGTCACACGAACGCTTCCGGGTTTATTTCCTGCCAGTCATCCCCGGCTTCATCCCATTTATAAACCTTAAAGGTATGGGTAAACTCATCCTCGGCGTAAACAATATCCACCTTAACGTCGCTACCGATGCGGTTGGAATAAAAAGTTTTTTTATCCAGAACTTTGGGACGGGTAATCCAGGCCAGCTTGATTTTCCCCAGAGGCGAGATAAATTCAACAATTTCCAGAGTTTCCCGGCGTTCGGGATTTTCTTCCTGTCTTTCCGACAAAATTTCAAAACTGCTCTTTATTTTTTCTTTGATTTCCGGCCATTTATCGGGATGCATAATAAAATTTTTAATTTCAAATTTTTAATTTCAAATTAATTTATAATTCCTCGGCTCTGCTCGGGACAGGTTTTAAATTTAAAATTAACTAAAAATTGGAAATTGGAAATTATTTAAGATACTTCTTGTCTTTCAACTCTTCCGGCAGATAATCCTGTTCCACTTGGCCTTCATAATCGGGATTATATTTATAATCCTTGCCGTAATTCAAATCCTTCATCAGCTTGGTCGGGGCGTTTCTTAAGTGCAGGGGCACCGGATAAGGCGGCAGGTTTTTGACGTCAGTTTGGACCTGGCCGTAAGCGGCGTAAAGCTCGTTGCTTTTTTTGCATTTGGCCAGATAAACCACGGCCTGGGCCAGAATCACC
>DATDUR010000033.1:0-4552 GCA_035290305.1 Patescibacteria group bacterium | reverse complement strand
CGCCTCGGCCTCGCCGCCACTACGCTATCCCGATTTATACGGCATAGATTTGCCGACTAGGGACGAATACATCGCCCACGACCGGACGGTTGACCAGGTCAGGGAAAGCATCGGCGCGGACCTGCTGATTTATCAGGATTTGGAAGATTTGATTGAAGCGGTTACCAGAAAAGGCGAGCTTAAGTTTAAGCGTCCGCATTGCGCTTATTTTGACGGCCAATATCCCACCGCGGTAACCGAGGAAATTTTAAACCAGATTGAACAGCAAAGAAAGCTGGAACGGGCCGGTCTTAAAGATAACCAAGTTAAGCAATCTTCGTTAATATGAAAAAAGTTTTACTAATAGGCAATGGCGCCAGAGAGCATGCCATGGCCGTGGCTTTAAAATCCTCCAAAGAGGAAATTGAACTGTTTGTTTTTGCCGGCGCGGTTAATCCGGGTTTAAAAAAGCTGGCTAAAGATTACAAAGTCGGCGCCTTAAAAAGCAATACCGCCATGGCCAGTTACGCCAGGGAAACGGGGGTTGATTTCGCGGTCATCGGACCGGAAGCGCCTCTGGCCGAAGGCGTGGTGGACATTTTGGAACAGGTGGATGTCCCTTGCGCCGGGCCGGGCAAAGATTTGGCCCAAATAGAAACCAGCAAGTCTTTTGCCCGCGAACTGATGCTGGATTACAAAATCAACGGCAGTCCGGAGTTTAAGGTTTTTGAGACCATGGCCGGGGTGCCGGAATGGCTGGCGCATCTGCAAGGGAATTTTGTGGTTAAACCCGACGGTTTAACCGGCGGCAAGGGCGTTAAGGTGGCCGGCGATCATTTTAACAGCCTTAACGAAGGCCTGAAAATAATTCAGGAGTTGTTTAACAACGGCCTCAAAGTGGTGATAGAGCAGAAATTGGCGGGTCAGGAATTTTCTTTAATGAGTTTTTGCGACGGCGAGCATCTGCTGCATCTGCCGGTAGTCCAGGACCACAAGCGGGCCTTTGCCGGCGACCAAGGGCCCAATACCGGCGGCATGGGTTCTTATTCCATGGCTGATTTTTCTTTGCCGTTTTTGGACGAGGATGACGTTAAAGAAGCCCAAAGAATCAATCAGGCCACGGCCATGGCTTTAAAAAAGAAATTTTCCGCCATAGGCGGACCAGCCTCTGGCTGGAACAGAAGGGGTTATAAAGGCGTTTTATACGGCGGTTTTATCAAGACCAAAAATGGCATTAAATTGATTGAATACAATGCCCGCCTGGGCGACCCCGAAGCCATGAACGTTTTATCGCTATGGCCGCCAAGAACTTTTCCGGAGAACGAGTCGGCCGATTTTCTGCAAGTCTGCCAGGCGATTATCAGCGGCAATCTGGATAAGCTTAAAATTGATTTTCAGCGTAAAGCCACCGTCTGCAAATACGCGGTGCCCGAAGGCTATCCGGATAATCCGGTCACAGACCAGAAAATTAACGTGGCGGCCGTGGACCAGAAAAAAGTCAGGCTTTATTACGCGGCCGTGGATCAACGCGAGGACGGCTTGTATTTAACCGGTTCCCGGGCCGTAGCCTTGGTGGCTTTGCACGAAGATTTATACGAAGCGGAAAAAATCGTGGAAGCGGAAATCAAAAAAATCACCGGTCCGGTTTTCCACCGCGCGGACATCGGCACCAGAGAATTGATTGAAAAAAAGGTTAAGATGATAAATGATGAATTATAAAGATTGGGAAAAGATTTTAACAAAGGAACTAAACGGGCTTTGGGTCAAGAGCCAAAGGTTTTTGCCCTGTCACGGACCAAATCATCATCTCAGGGTCTGGAAGTCGGCCGAACCGTTCGGCAAGAAAAAAGGAGCCGACCTAGAAGTTTTAATGGCCGCCTGTTTGCTTCATGACGTTTCTTCGTTTAACCCAATACTTTGCAAGGGCCATGACCTGGTTTCGGCCAAGATTGCGGCTCGAGTGTTAAAAAAAGTAAAATTTCCGGACCAGAAAATTAAGCAGGTTGTTAGAGCAATCCACTCTCACCGCAGTTCACATCAGGGAGAAAATTTACTGGAAGGCCAAATCATGAAGTCTTTTGATAAACTGGACGCTTTCGGTCCGATCGGCGTTTATCGGATTATTACACCTTTATCCGTCCGTAAATATCCGATAGAGGAAATAGTTTATTGGGTATTGGAGAGCAGGGTCTTGGAGAGAAAATGGAATTCCATACCCTTTCCGGAACTAAAGAAAAAGTTTTTACCCGATTACAAATACACGCTTAAATATTTTAAAGATTTGGCTAAAAAGTTAAAAATTTCCAAAATAAGAAAATCAAGTTTTTTAGAAGAGGTAATGTATTATGAAGAAGATTAGTTTAGCCGTTTTTGTTTCCACCAAAGGCACTGATTTGCGGGCCATTATTGACGCTAAAAAATCAGGTCAGCTGGATTATGTTGATTTAAAATTTGTTTTATCGGACAAAGAAAAGTGTTATGGCTTGGAACGAGCCCGTCAGGCGGGAATAAAAACGATTTACATTAATCCCCAAGGTAAATCGCGCGAGGAATTTGACGCCGAATGTTTAAACATCTGCCGGGAATATCAGATTGACTTGATTTTGCTGATAGGCTACATGAGAATAATGACCAAAATAATTATTGCTCCTTATAAAAACAGGATTTACAATATCCATCCGTCGCTTCTGCCCAAGTATCCGGGCATGGATTTAGATGTTCATCGCGAGGTTTTAAAAAATAAAGAAACGGAGACCGGCTGCACCTTGCACATTGTCACCGAAGATTTGGATGCCGGCCCGATTATTCTGCGGGCCAAAGTCAAAGTGGCAGAAAACGAAACGCCCGAAAGCCTTAAGTTAAAAGTTCAGGCCAAAGAGCGGGAAGTTATTTTACAGGGTTTAAAGATGTTTGCGGAGCGGGAATTGTGTCCGCCTCGTGCCGAAGACAGATAAGCCTATGGCTTAAAAGGCGGATGCGCCTCTGGCGCAAATTAAGAATAAAAAATTGCCTCATAAAAAAACAGAACCAAATTGGTTCTGATGTTGAAAATTTAAAAATTATTTGCCTTCAAGGTCAATTTCAGAAGATACTCTGTTTGCCTCATCGGGCGTAAGCATGGTATCCTTTTTTGTCGGTTCCGGAGTTTTTTCCGTGTCTTGAACCGGAGGTTGTCCGTTTTCCGATTCTTCGGGATTAGCCATTTTTTTATCCCTCCTCCAAAGTAAAAAGTGCTGTTTTTTACATTATAAAAATTATATAATTATTAGTCAAATGACAAAAACCGCCTTAATCAGCGTGACCGATAAATCAAAACTGGCCGATTTTGCCAAAAAATTGGTTGATTTGGGTTATGAAATAATTTCCACCGGCGGCACGCATAAAGAATTGAAGGCCGCCGGCGTCAAATCTTTGAAGAAAGTTGAAGAATTAACCGGTTTTCCCGAAATTATGGACGGCCGGGTCAAGACTTTGCATCCGAAAATTTTCGGCGGCATCCTGGCCGACAGGAGCAAGGCCAATCATTTGGAGCAGGCCAAGGCCAATCAGATTCCTTTAATTGACCTGGTGGTCTGCAATTTGTATAACTTCAGCCAACGGCCCGGCGCGGAAAACATTGACATCGGCGGGGTGAGCCTGTTGCGCGCGGCCGCCAAGAATTTTCAGGACGTTTTGGTTATCTGCGACCCTGATGATTACGAGGAAGCTTTAGTCAAACTTGACGACTTGGAATTTAGAAAAAAGATGGCTCAAAAAGCTTTTGCTCACACGGCCGCTTATGACAAAATGATTGCCGATTACTTTGGCGGGGGAGAATCGTTAAATCTAAGTTTTGAAAAAGTTTGCGATTTAAGATACGGCGAGAATCCGCATCAGCGAGCCAAGCTTTTCAGAGAGCGGGGGACGGCTAAAACATCGGGGATTATCGGAGCACAAGTGTTGCACGGCAAGGAACTTTCTTACAATAACATTTTGGACGCGGATGCTGCGGTTAATCTGATTAGGGAATTTAACGGGCCGGCCGCGGCTGTCATCAAACATACCAATCCCTGCGGCGCGGCCACAGACGAGGACATTAATCAGGCCTTTATTAAGGCCTATGCGGCCGATTCACTTTCGGCTTTCGGGGGGGTTATTATTCTGAACCGCAAGTGTACCCAAGAGATTGCCGGGGCAATCAATAAAGTTTTTGCCGAACTGGTCATTGCTCCGGATTTTGAAGCCGAGGCTTTAAAGATTTTAAAACAAAAAAAGAATATCAGGTTATTAAAGGTGCAAGGAACAAGGAACAAGGAACAAGGGATTAAAGATTACCGGAAGATTATCGGGGGGATTTTGGAACAGGATTATGATAACAGCCGAATTGAGGAAAAAGATTTAAAGTTTGTCACCCAACTAAAACCATCGTCGGAAGAAATACAAGATTTGCTGTTTGCCTGGGCGGTAGCCAAGCACGTTAAATCCAACGCCGTGGTTTTCGTCAAAGACAAGGTTACCGTTGGCATCGGCGCCGGCCAGATGTCGCGGGTGGACGCGGTGGAGCTGGCCGTTAAAAAAGCGGGCCAGGCTGAAA
>DATDUR010000032.1:0-3170 GCA_035290305.1 Patescibacteria group bacterium | reverse complement strand
CCCGCCGAATCGGCGGGCGGATTTAGTTAAAAGGAGGATTCATCTTTTTTATTTCTTCGGCCGCTTCGGCAATCACCTGTTTGAGTTTGCCTTTTTCCAGCAGAGAAAATCCGCTTAAAACGAATTTGGAAGTATCCGTCATTTTTCCGGGATTGTCGGAAGCGATGCCGATGCGGACGCGGGTAAAATCCCGGGTTTTCAGCCGGTCAATTATGGACTGGACGCCGTTGTGCCCGGCCGAGCCGGAGCCGCTCTGGACTTTTATTTTTCCCAACGGCAAATCTTTGTCATCGTGAACGACAATCAGGTCGTCAAAATTCAAGTTATGCTTTTTAAAAGCATAGGCGACGGCCCGTCCAGATTCGTTCATAAAAGTTGTCGGTTTAAACAGTTCAACTTCTTGGTTGTTGATTTCCGTTTTAAAATAAAAAGCGGGCGCTTTTTTGTTCTCAAGCCATTTTTCTTTACCCGTCAGATAATCCAAAACCTGCCAGCCGATGTTGTGGCGGGTTTTTTGATAGGCTTTTCCGGGATTGCCCAGTCCGACGATTAATTTCATAATTTTTAGCCTTTTATTTTCCTCACCTTAATTATAACCGGTGTGCCCAAAAAGCCAAATTTTTCCCTTAATTTGTTTTCAATAAAACGGATGTAAGAAATATGGAGGTCGGATTTGTAATCTTTGACCAGTTCAAAAATCGGCGGATTGGTTTTTAACTGTTTAAGGCCGTGGATTTTGGGTTTTTTGGTGCCCTTGCCCTTGGACGGCAGGTGGAGTTTGATGATTTTTTTGATGAATTTATCCAAAGCGTTTTCGTCAATCTCCCGGAAGCGTTCGTCGTAGACTTCTTTGGCCACCTCCAGGATTTTTTTGACCCGCTGGCCGGAGGTGGCCGAAGTAAAGACAATCGGCGCGAAAGTCAGGTAGGGGAAAAAGGTTTGGTAATATTTAAGGTATTTATTGATGGTGTTTTCGTCCTTGTCGGGAACCAGGTCCCACTTATTGGCGATGATAATGACGCTTTTTTCGGATTCCAAAATCGCTTCGGACAGAATTTTATCCTGCCGGCCCAGAGCTTCCGTCACGTCGGTCACTAACAAAACCACCTCGGCCCGCTTGATGCTGATTAAAGACTGTTTAACGCTGAAGCGTTCCAGTTTGTTTTTAATTTTGTTTCTTTTGCGGATGCCGGCCGTGTCAATCAGCAGATAGTCCTGCTCCTGATAGCTGAACTCAACGCTCTGCGAGTCGCGGGTGGTGTAAGGGGCCGGGCTGGTAATCACCCGTTCTTCGCCCAGAATGGAGTTAATAATGGAGGACTTGCCGACGTTGGGCTTGCCGATGATGGTAACGCGGATGACGTTCGTTGATTGAGGCATGACGGCCGAGGTTGATTTAATTTTTAAATTTTTAACCACTTCGTCAAGCAGGTCGCCGGTGCCGGCGCCGCTTAAGGCCGAAACCGGGATGGGTTCGCCCAGACCCAGCCGGTAAAAGTCCGCCAGCTGTTGCCTGATTCTGGCGCCGTCAACTTTGTTGGCCACCAGCAAAATCTGTTTCCGGCTTTTTTTAAGCAGGGAGGCGACGGTCTTGTCTTGCGGCATCAGGCCGTTTTTGGCGTCCACCATAAATAAAATCAGGTCGGCTTCGTTTAAGGCAAAAGTGGCCTGCTTAATCACGTCTTGCTCAAAAGCTTTGTCGTGAACGATGTCCAGGCCGCCGGTGTCAACCAGTTCAAACACAAAATCGCGCCACCCAACCGGCGCGTAATTGCGGTCGCGGGTGGTGCCCGGAATGTTGGAAGTGATGGCCTGGTTTTTTTCGGTCAGGCAGTTAAACAGGGTGGATTTGCCGACGTTGGCCCGGCCGATAATGGCGACTTTGGCTGATTTAGTCATGATTTAAAAATTTTTAATTTAAAATTAAATAAAAATTAGAAATTGTTAATTAAAAATTAGTTTATTATTCTTCTATAACTTCTTCCCCGCCGGCTAAGCCGGGTTCAGTTGAACTGGCCATGACATCGGTGGAAGTGGCCGTGTCTTTGATTTCGGGCAGTTTGAATTTAAAAGCGTAGTCCAGGCCCAGAATAACCACCAGGTCCGGAGCCCCGGGCAAAAATTCGGCCGAAGAAGTGGCGGCGGGGCCCTGGTATTTATTCAGCAAAAACTGGGGCAGGCTTTTGGAAACGTAGGCGTCCAGCTCTTCCTTAAGCCAGTTTAAGGTTTTTTTCTTTTCCCGATTAGCCAAATCGTAAATAACCGTCCGTTGGTAATCCTGGCTATCGGCGTTGCCGTAACGGGGAATGTGATAGCCCAGTTTTTCCAGATAAACGGCCGTCCAGTAGGCCAGGCCGTTGGTGGCGGTGCCGTTTAAGATTTCCACCCGGGCGTTTTCCTCAACCAGCGTGCCGGTGTTAAAGATGTTGTTAAACTGGCGCGCCAGCGTGTCAAAGCTGCCGTCTTTGGGCTTTAAGACCCACTGGCCGTCCGCGGTAAAGCCGGGTTCCAAGATGCTGTCCGGCGCGTCATCCAAAGTAATCCGGTAGATTTTGTTTTCGCCCGTGTCTTTAACCATATCGGCAATCTTAATGGCCTGCCAGATGCTCATGTTCGTTTCTATGGATTTGTCCAGTAGTTCAAAAATGGCCGAAAGTTTCTGCGGGCTTAAGAGAGTGGAAAATTTGAACATTTTGTCTTTAATCGCCTGGAGAATCAGCTGCTGCCGCCGGCTTCTGGCAAAATCGGAATTTTCGTAATTACTGCCGTGGCGGGAGCGGGCGTAAATCAGAGCGGTTTCGCCGTCCATAACTTGGGAGCCGGCGTTAAAGCTGATGGTGGTCGTTTTGTAATCATTGGTCGGGTAGAGATTGTCCGTAAAAGCCGTCGGCACGTTAAGGCTGATGCCGCCGATTTCGTCAATAAATTCTTCAAACCCTTGGAAAGTGACGACGCCGTAATAATGGATGTTCATGTCTAAAGTATCTTCCACGGCCTGGGTAATGTAGTCAACGCCCTGATTTTTTTTCTGGACTTTGCCCATGGAATAGACCTGGTTGATTTTATACCAGCCGCCGTCCCGAAGCTGAACGGTCATGTCCCGCGGAATGGACAAGAGGCCGACTTCGCCGGTGGAGGGCTTAATGCTGATGACGATGATGGTATCGGTT
>DATDUR010000031.1:0-2201 GCA_035290305.1 Patescibacteria group bacterium | reverse complement strand
TAGTCTTGCTTTAAATGATGTCTAAAAATAACATTTTTATTTGCAGTAAATGCGATGCCCAGTCCCCTAAATGGACCCGCCTTCCCCTTCAACTTCGTCCCGCTAAGCGGGACTCCGTTCAGGGTTCGGCGGGTTATTAGTCTTGCTTTAAATGATGTCTAAAAATAACATTTTTATTTGCAGTAAATGCGATGCCCAGTCCCCTAAATGGACCGGGCGTTGTTTGGAATGCGGGAGCTGGGGAACGCTTAAAGAAAATCCGAAATCCGAAATCCGAAATACTAAACTGGAGCGAGAAACGAATCAAGGCACTTCAAAGGAGGTGTTTAGGCTCGGGAACAGTAATCAAATAAAAGTCAAAAGATATCCGAGCGGTTACGGTGAATTTGACCGGGTTTTAGGCGGCGGCCTGGTCAAGGGTGGTCTGTTGATGCTCGGCGGCGAGCCCGGGGCGGGCAAGTCCACTTTAGCTTTGCAGGTGGCCGCCAGTTTATCGGCTCAAAACCGGTGCCTCTATGTTTCCGCCGAAGAATCTTTGGAGCAAATCAGCCAGCGGAGCGGCCGGTTGACTGAATCAGCCGACAAGCTTGGCTTTATCCATGAAACCAAGATTGAAGACATCCTGGCCACTCTTAAACAGGAGCAAGTTGAAATAGCCGTGATTGATTCCATTCAGACGGTTTATACCGAAGAACTGCCTTCGGAGTCCGGCAGCCTTAATCAGGTGCGGGCCTGCACGGTTAAACTTTTGGAGGTTTGCAAACAGTCCGGCCTTACCGTTATCATTATCGGCCAGGTGACCAAAGAAGGAACGTTAGCCGGCCCCAAGGCCAGCGAACATCTGGTGGATACGGTTTTGTATCTGGAAGGGGATAAATATAAGCAGTACCGTCTGCTTAGGGCGGCCAAAAACCGTTTCGGTTCTTTGGATGAGGTGGGCATCTGGCAGATGGCCAAAGAAGGCCTTAAAGAAGTGCTTAATCCCTCGGAAGTTTTTTTGGCCGGCCATTCGGCTAAAAATTCCGGTTCGGTGATTACGGCCGTGGCCGAAGGCAGCCGGATTTTCTTGGTGGAAGTCCAGGCCTTGGTGGCCAAATCAACCGCCTACTATCCCAAACGGACCACTTCCGGCTTTGAGGCTAAGCGTCTGGAAATTTTAACCACGGTTTTATCAAGAAGAGCCGGCATCAATCTGGCCAATTTTGACGCGGTGGTCAATATTGCCGGCGGTTTGAGCCTAAAAGAGCCCTCCTTGGATTTGGCGGTGGCCGCGGCCATTATTTCCGCCTGGCGCGACAAGCCGTTGCCGGCCAAGACCGTGGTTTTCGGCGAAGTCGGCCTGGCTGGGGAACTGCGGACGGTTTTAAAAACCAAGGAAAGAGTCAAAGAAGCCGTTAAGCTGGGTTTTAAAAAAATCATCCTGCCTTATTTTGAAGGCGAGGTTAAGGGCGTGGAACTGATTAAAATCAAAGAAGTAAGGGATATTATAAAATTGCTTAAATAATTTTAAGAGAATAAAAAGCCCGGTCAATCATATGTGATGACCGGGGATGCGGTAGAAATGAATGTTCAGGCGGTAAGGCCAATTTCCTTAATTAAAGTGTTTCCCTCCAGCAGGTGAGCAAAATCCGTTTCATAGATTCCGTTGACGCCCGCACCTGTCTCAAAGACGATAAAGGCGGCGTAACTTTTTGAGCTACCGTCCACAGCCAGTACCTGGACTGAACTGTGATTCAAGCTGAGAAGAGGTGAGCCGTTGTTACAGTAGAAGGTCGCAAGCTTTTTTGTGATACGTCTCGCCTGCGGATGAGTTCTTTTGACTTGTGCCCAATTGGCGTAAGTCGGCAAAATACTCTTCATGTCGAACCCTTGTTTAAATTCTTTAAAATTATCTGCCAAACCCGGGGTTGGTTAACAACGTTAATCTATTTAAAGAAAAGAAAGTGCAAAGTTGGATGAATATAACCTATTTTTTAAAAAATGTCAATCTATTCTGGATGAAAGTTTTTGTTTAAATCAATGTTATTCAAAATTTCCGGCCGTTCGTTTATCAATTCCCGGGCGGCTTTTTTGGTTTCTTCAATCAGCTCAATGTCCGTCAGCCTGGCAATCTTAAAGTTGTTAAAAAAGCCGGTCTGGATGGTGCCGAGCAAATCGCCGGTGCCCCGTTGTTTTAAGTCTTCTTCGGCCAGCTTAAAGCC
>DATDUR010000030.1:0-2131 GCA_035290305.1 Patescibacteria group bacterium | reverse complement strand
TTAAACTTATCAGTTCTTTTAAGTTGATTTTCATTAAGTTTTTATGATTTTTTCGCTTAAATGTGGGTTTTTTGTGGATAAATTAGTCTGCCCATTTTCAGCCTGGGTATTATAAATCATTCCAAAAAATATGTCAAATATGGGGCAAACCGGCCCGATTAGCCCGATAACCGTTGATTTTTATTGAGGGTTTGACTATATTATAGAAGTTGCCGGGGTGGTGAAATTTGGTAGACACGCATGGTTTAGGGCCATGTACCGCAAGGTATGGAGGTTCAAGTCCTCTCCCCGGCACCAGTCAATATTTTTAGACTTGCCTGTACCGCAGAGCTAAACGCGGTAAGATGAATTATGAACGAATGATTTAGTGCCTGCAGTGAAGTGGCGAACCCGCCGAATCGGCGGGGAGCCTACAAGTGCCTGCACCGCGGAGCTGAACGCAGTGAAGCTTCTGCGGTGTGGACAAGTTATGGATTGACAGGGGATAAATATTTACTACAATACAAGAGATGTCTACTTCCGGGCAAAACTATCTTTCCCGGATTAAGACGTCATCCCTTTTTATAGACAGCCTTTGGTGTCCTTCTTGGATATCAAGGGCTGTTTTTTACCTCCAAATCCGAAATCCGAATATCGAAATTCGAAACAACAGATAAAATTAATTTAAAACTATTCTGATTTACGAATTATTGAACCAAAGATATTCATTAATTCCTTTGCCTCTTGAATAAAATCTTTACGTTCTTTCTCTAATCCTTGATTTCCTCCAAGGTCTAATAAAAATAACCAGTACCTACTTTCTTTAGCTTCTTTACGACAGATTTTAATCCGATGGATAAAATCTCTCTTACTTAATGCTTCATTTGCTTCAATATAATTTGCACCAACTGAACCGGAAGATCTTATAAGTTGTTTTATATCTTCTATATTAGCCGTATTTCTAAATAGTTTTTTAACCCATAATCTGATTTTTCTAGCAAATTCTAAAGTACGATCTTCTAAATCATACTGTTTGGGATTTTTACTTTTAGATATTTGAATTTGTTTCGGATTTCGAATTTCGTGCTTCAAATTTTCTTCATTAATTATTATCATTTGATTGGACATTGTTAATTGGTTATTGGAAATTCCTCAAATTCTTCCCAGTTTTCATTTTAAACTTAATAATCAAGGCCAAAACTATAGCCAGCAAACTGCTTATAATCACAACCAAATATTTCAATAACTTTTTATCCTGCCCGCTGGCTTCCATAATTATTTCTTCATTAGTTAAATCTATCTCTTCGGTCGCTCCCCTGATTTCTCCGGTCTTAATGTCTTCGGCCAAACGAGGCAACAGGCGATAACCGGATTTGGTCAAAGATAAAATGCCGACGGTTTCCATAAAATAACCTTCTTCAATCTTAGGCTTGGCCAGGCCGGTGGAAATTTTAAGATAAATCCGCAGTTCGGCCGTGCCGTCATCCAGATAATAGTCATTGCCTTTCTGGTCCACCAATTCGCCGCTGACTTTAATCAAACCGCCGATCACATCGTCGGTTAAATCTTCCATAACTATTAATTCCGGTTCGGGAATATTACCCGGACCCAAATTAACAATGGACGTGTCTTTAACTAAGTTTAATCTCTTCTCTCCCTGAATCTCGGAAACCTTGCCCCGAACTTCAATTAAATCCCCCATTTTTAACTGCAAAAAATCGTGGCTGGAAGAATAAATCTGCAGACCGATGGACGCCTGCTCTTGGCTTACCAGATAAGTTATTTTATTGCCCAGAGACAAAGGCGGTATGCCGACCAGGCCGACGGTTTTAACCGGTTCGCCCTTGGGCAAATCCTTGATTTCTTCAAGCGGATAAAAAGGGTAGTCTTCTTTTTCAGCCGACAAGCTTAAATCACCGGACTCCCCGGCCAAACTGACGTTCTGGCCGCCGGCTGTCGGAGTTTTTGACCAAAACCATTCCCCGTCAAGTTCGCTGTAGTTATACGACTGGCCTACGGGCGCTTTATCATAATCCAGCTGCCAAATAATTTCACCGTCGGGAGACAAAAGACGCAGGCTGTCGCCGGAATTGTTTAAAGCTATCTTGGATTCTTCGCGAGTGATGACCAAATAATCAAAAGCTTTAATGGT
>DATDUR010000029.1:0-2933 GCA_035290305.1 Patescibacteria group bacterium | reverse complement strand
GTTTGCAACGGAGCGCAGATTCTAGTGGAATCTGGTTTGATTCCCGGACTGGCCAGTCATCAGCTGGGCGGAGCTCTGGCTTGGAATAATCACGGCTATCTCAACATTTGGGTGAACATCAAAAACGACGCGCCGGCGGGTCGTTGCGCTTTCAATAATTATCCAACAGGACATTATTTTAAATTGCCCATTGCCCATGGCGAGGGACGCTTTGTTCTTCCGGAAGATATTTTAAATCAGCTCAAGGCTAATGGCCAGACAATTTTCAGGTATTGCGATGATAACGGTCAGATTAAAGAAGAGTTTCCGGTCAATCCCAACGGCGCGATTTATAATCTGGCCGGAGTCTGCAATCCGGCGGGCAACGTTCTGGCCTTAATGCCTCATCCGGAAAGGGTGGAAGAGGGTAGAGTGATATTTGAATCAATGAAGAAATATCTTGAGAAAAATCCGAAATTAGAAATCCGAAATCCTAAACAAATTCAAAATCCAAATTTTCAAAATCAAATCAGCAAGTATGATAAGTCTGAAGATTCTTTGGAGATTTTGGTTGATTTGATAATTACCGATAACGAAGCCGAAACTTTGCAGGTGGCTCTTGCCAATCTGGGTTTTAACGAGGTTAAGGTCAAGCGTTTTACCCATTGGGAAGTCGGTTTGGCTTTAAAGCCGGCGGTCAAGCTGATTGACGAACTGATAAAATCAAACGAACTGCTCAACACCAACAAGGAAATTCCTTACGTTAACGACCGTTCCAAACTCAAACCGGATAGTCATAAATTACTGGTTCGTTATCAAAATGATTTTACGGGAGCGGCAAAACTTGATACATTAGTAAATAGATTGGGCCTGGCTTCGGTCAAATCCGTCAAACAGGGCGTCTTATGGGAGATTGACTGCGGCGACGAGACTTGGCGAAATATTTTGGCCAGCAATATTTTATTTAATCCCTATTCTCAAGAAGCGCAAATTTATGGACAGGTCAATCATTGAACGTAACATTTATAACGTTTTAACCGAGACCAATTTTAAAAATCTCGGAACCAAGCAGGCCGGCAAGGTGCGCGACACCTATTTTGTTGGCGACCAAATTATTTTAATCACCACCGACCGGCAGTCGGCCTTTGACCGGGTGCTGGCCGCCATTCCTTTTAAAGGTCAGGTTTTAAATCAGACCAGCGCCTGGTGGTTTGAGAAAACCAAAGAGATTATTCCCAATTTTGTTTTGGTGGTGCCGGACCCCAACGTGGTCGTCGGCCAAAAGTGCGAAGTTTTTCCGTTTGAGGTGATTGTCAGGGGTTATTTAACCGGCTCCACTTCCACTTCCGTCTGGACCAGCTATCAGAAAGGCGTCAGGGAATTCTGCGGCCACAAACTGCCGGAAGGCATGGTTAAAAATCAGAAGTTTTCCCAACCGATTATCACCCCGACCACCAAGTTTGAAAAACACGACCGCAACATTTCCAGAAACGACATTTTGGCCGAGCACTTGGCCACGGCCGAGGACTGGGATTATATCAGCGGCAAAGCTTTAGAGTTGTTTAAGTTCGGTTCCGAGGTGGCCAAAACCAACGATTTGATTCTGGTGGACACCAAATATGAATTCGGCCGCGATAAAAACGGCCAAATTTTGCTGATTGACGAAATCCATACGCCGGATTCTTCGCGTTACTGGCTGGCCGAAACTTACCAGGCCAGAACCGCCGAGGGCCGCGAGCCCGATAACATTGACAAGGAATTTTTAAGATTGTGGTTTAAGGAACACTCTGATCCTTATAACGACGCCGAATTGCCGGAAGCGCCCAGGGAGTTGGTGGTGGAACTGGCCGCCAGATATATCAAGCTGTATGAGATGATTACCGGCGAAGACTTTAAAATTTATGAAGGCAACGTTAAAAACCGGATTGAGGAAAATTTAAAAAAGTATTATAAATAAGCTTATGAAAGTGATAATTATCATGGGTAGCGAGTCCGACCAGCCCTGGTCGGCCAAAATCAGGGCTGAACTTAATAACTGGGGCCTGGAGGCGGAAGAAATCGTGGCTTCGGCCCACAAAGTGCCGGAAAAGGTTTTTGAGCTTGTTCAGAATTTTAATAAAGAAAAAGCCCTGGTTTACGTGACCATTGCCGGCCGGTCCAACGGCTTGTCCGGCGTGGTGGCGGCCAACAGCCTTCATCCGGTGATTGCCTGCCCGCCGTTTAAGGATAAGCAGGACTTGCTGGTCAACATCCATTCAACATTACAGATGCCCTCGGACACTCCTGTTTTGACCGTTTTAGACCCCCAAAACGTAGCCGCCGCAGTTGCCAGAATACTGGGCCTGTCCAGCCCCGAAATGCAAGAGAAGGTTAAAGAGAGAATTAAGGAAATAAAAGAGAGTTTTAATTAAGTCGTATAATGCGTAACGCACGTTAGCGGAAATATTAAAATTTTGTTTTTCTTATTTATTTTTTAGGGGAATATAGGTGTTTTTGTTACCGGCAAAGCGGGGTCAAAAACGCTTTATTTATTTATCAATATCAGCTATAATAGACTGGCAATAAGCTCTATTTATATGCCAGATATTACTAAATTTCTCAATAAAATAATTTGCGGTGATGTAATTGAGGTAATGAAAAAAATGCCGACTGGTTCGGTTGATTTAATAGTCACTTCCCCGCCTTATAATCTTAAAAACTCAACCGGCAATGGCATGAAAGACGGCCGTGGCGGGAAGTGGGAAAACGCGGCCTTAAAAAACGGTTACAGCAATCATAACGACTGCATGCCGCACGATGAATATGTTAAGTGGCAAAAGGATTGTTTAATCGAAATGATGCGTTTAATACCAGAAGACGGAGCAATTTTTTACAATCACAAACGACGTGTTCAAGGTGGTGTATTACAAGATCGTCAAGATATTACCAATAGTTTCCCCGTGCGTCAGATTATT
>DATDUR010000028.1:0-3636 GCA_035290305.1 Patescibacteria group bacterium | reverse complement strand
CGTGAGCATGTTACTCAATATATTATAAAAAATGATTTTTTCAAAAAAGGCAATTATCAAGCTCAATATGATTTGTCTAATTTCCGTCTGACCGTGGACAATCCTAAAGATTTTGAAGTGATTGAATTCTTGATAAAAAACTGCAGTCCTACTGCCGGTTATTTGGACTACATCGCCCTGTTGAAAAAAAATCCCGAGATTATGTCCAAGAATATGCACATTGCCAGAAATGAAGGTTTGAAAAAATCGCTAAAAGAAGATAAAATTGTTCTTTAAATAAAAAACCAGACACGTTTTCAAGAGTTCGTATCTGGTTGAATGAAGTTTTGTCCTGGGTTTAAAAACTCAAGCCGATAATTACGGTGCCCAAGGCGCCGCAGGTCAGACCGATGATTTCTTTCCGGGTTAAATCCCTCTTTTCCTTAAAGAGGTACAACCCTATCAGAGCCGGAAAAATCATCTCGGTCACCAGGAAAATCGGCTGGCCGACGGTCAAAGGCACTAGTTTAAACGTCCAGAAGTTCAGGCACATGGAAAGCCAGACAACCACGGCCAGTCCAAAAACCTTAAGGACGGTCTTGGCGGTCAAGAGTCGAAACAATCCTGGTTTTTCTTCCAGCCGGAGTATAATCAATGAACCGAGGAACGAACCGCCGTACCAGCCGGTCAGAAAAACCGGGAAGCTCACGCCTTTCAGGGCAAAATACCTTATCAGAAAAACAGTTACTCCCCAGATAAAGCTGTAGCCGGTAATCCAGAGCAACAAAGCTTTATTGCTTTGACCGTTGGATTTTTTGCCGCCTAAGAATAAGCCGGCGGCAATAAAGCAGAGTATAATTCCGATGAGCAGGAATGAGTTAAGAAAGCTTAATTCATTAAGAAAAACATAACCCAACAGTACGGCAATGAAGTCATCGGCCTGGGTAAAAACCGCAGTTTTACTAAGATTAATGCCGATGGCCTGCCATTGGCAATAAGCGGCAAAGCTGTTTATGCCGCCGACCAGCAAAAGCAGAACCATCGCCGGCATCATGATTGAGCCGAATTCAATCGCCGGCTTTAAAACGGGTTGAGGTTTACAGGCCAGCCAAATGACGGATAACACCGCGCAGAACAAGAACTGTAAAGACAGTTTTCTCGCTCTGGAAGGCAACCCGGTCAAATGCTTGACGATAATCGGAAAAACAATGTGAGCCGAAACCACCCTGGATAAAACCACCAGTTGCCAAGGCATAAAGGTACCCCTTTAGTAAGGAATAAAATGAACGTTCAAAAAAGACTAACATAATTTAAAATTTTTGTCAATCTTAAAACTAAAACTATGATTACTAAATTAAAGAAAAGTCAGCAATTATTTAAAAAAGCCAGCGCGGTCATTCCTTTGGCTTCGCAAACTTTCAGCAAAAGCTATCTGCAATACATTAAAGGTCGGGCGCCTCTGTTTATTACCCGCGGCCAGGGCGCCAAAGTCTGGGACGTTGACGGCAACGAATACGTTGATTTTATCAACGGGCTGTTATGCGTGGTTTTGGGCTATTGCTATCCGGCGGTTGATCAGGCCATTGTCAAACAGCTGAAGAACGGCATTAGTTTTTCTTTGCCCTCGCCCCTGGAGTACGAGCTGGCGCAAATGTTAATCAAAATCATTCCCTGCGCGGAAATGGTCAGGTTCGGCAAAAACGGTTCGGACGTAACCTCCGGCGCCATTAGATTGGCCCGGGCCGTTACCGGCCGGGACGAGATTGCCGTTTGCGGCTACCACGGCTGGCACGACTGGTATATCGGCTCAACCGCCAGAAATTTGGGCGTGCCCAAATCAACCCGGCGGTTGACCCATAAGTTTGAATATAACAATCTTGAGTCGCTGAAAATGATTTTTAAGAAGCGCAAGGGTAAGCTGGCCGCCGTGATTATGGAACCGATGAATTACGTTGAGCCGAAAGGAAATTTTTTACAACGGGTTAAATCGCTGGCTCATCAGAACGGCGCTTTGCTGATTTTTGACGAAATTATCACCGGTTTTAGGTACCATCTCGGCGGCGCGCAGAAACTTTTCGGGGTGACGCCCGATTTGGCCACCTTCGGCAAGTCCATGGCCAACGGCATGCCCATCGCCGCTTTAGTCGGCAAAAAGAAATACATGAAAAAAGTTGAAGACATTTTTTATTCCTTCACTTTTGGCGGCGAAACCCTGTCCATTGCCGCGGCCATCGCCACCATCAAAGAAATGAAGAAAAAAAGAGTCCTGCAGAACATCTGGCAAAAGGGCAGGTATTTGCAAAATAAAACCAATCAGTTGTTAAAACAGAACGGTTTGGACCAGCTTATCAAAGTTCAGGGCAAGCCCTGCTGGCAGGTCTTTATCATCAAGTCAACTGAAAAATACTCCGATTTGGAGATAAAAACTTTCATTCAGCAGAACGTTCTGGCCACGGGCATTTTATGGTACGGCCAGCACAATATCAGCTATGTCCATACCCAAGGCGACCTTGATAAATTATTGAATGTTTATAAAAAGGTTTTTCCCGAGTTAAAAAGATTGCTGGAGGAAAATAAATTAAGGCAAAGTCTGAAAGGCCGGCCCATTACCAACGTTTTTAAAGTCAGATAAGATGAACCATCAACCGGAAACCATCGTAATTTTAGGCGGCGGCCTGGTCAAAGATCCGGCGGGTTTTTTCAGGACGATTAATTTTGAAGAGAGCGGCGACCGTGCCGGCATTACCGGCGACCGTTTAAGGGTGGAGGCGGCTCATTGCTTGTATCAAGAAAATAATCAGAGGGTTATTGTCGCTTCCGGCGGCCAGGGATTTATCGCGGGTGAACATCCGAATATTTCTTCGGTCATAAAAAAAGAATTGGTTCAACTGGGTGTGCCCGAAGGGAAAATTACTGAAGAAAACATGTCCAATAATACTTATCAGCAGCTGTTGTTTTTAAAAGACCTGTTTAGCCGTCAAGCCGCGGCAAAAGTCATAATTCTGACCAATAAGTGGCATTTGCCAAGAGTCAGGGCTATAATAAAAAACAACCAAGGGTTAAAAAGTTTTTATAATGGCATTAAACCGAAGTATTTGGCGGCCGAAAGAGTTTTATTAAAGCATAATCCTGGTGGCTGGCGGGAAATCATTAAATCAGCTTACGCCAGCGAAGCCATGCGGGAACGCTTAAAGTTAGAAAAACAGGGCATTAAACAGATTAAAAATGAAACCTATAAATACGAATAACATTATTATCCAAACTCCCAAAGGCCGAAGAGCCATCGGCCCGAACCAACCGGTTTTTATGGTGGCGGAAATTTCGGCCAACCATAATCAGTCGTATGACCAGGCCTTGAAAATCATTGAGGCGGCGGCTAAGGCCGGAGTTGACGCCGTTAAACTGCAGACCTATACGGCCGACACCATGACCATTGACTGCGATAACGAGTATTTTCAGATTAAAGTTAATGACGCCTGGAAAAACCAGACGCTTTATCAACTTTACCAAAAGGCCTATACGCCCTGGGATTGGCAGCCGAAATTAAAAGACTATGCCGCGCAACAAGGCTTGCTGCTTTTTTCCACGCCTTTTGACAAAACCGCCGTGGATTTTTTGGAAGAACGGGGGATTAATGAATTGTATAAGGTGGCTTCT
>DATDUR010000027.1:0-7388 GCA_035290305.1 Patescibacteria group bacterium | reverse complement strand
TGACCGCCACTCTTAAAGCCGGGGCTAAACCCCGCTTGGCCGCTTCGCTGGTTCTAACGTTGGCTCTGACCGAAACGTTCATGCCGATATAGCCGGCCAAAGCCGAAAGTATGGCGCCGACTAAAAAGCCCAGGGCGATGCCGATGTTTAAAGCCAGCCAAAGTATCAAAAATAAAACCACGGCAATGACGGCGATGGTTTTATACTGGCGGTTAAGATAAGCGGACGCTCCCTGCTGGATGGCTTTGGCAATCTCCCGCATTTTTTCCGAACCGGCAGGTTGTTTAAAAACGGTCTGAATTAAAATCAAGCCGTAGATGATGGCGGCCAAAGCCGCCGCTAAAGCAAAGATGACGCTGATTGACATAGGTTATATTTGGTTATTTTCCTTAATATCTTTTAATTTTTTTGATTTTGATTCTTTTGATTTCTCTTTGACGGGCTTTGCCGCTTTTTCTTTTTTATCTGTTTTTTTCTCCTCTTTTTTATCTTCCGTGTTATCAGTGTTATCCGTCTTATCCGTGTTATCAGTGTTCGTTAATTCCTCCGCGCCCTCAATGTCAATTTTCCACTCGGTTAATTTGGCGGCCAGGCGAACGTTCTGGCCGTCCCGGCCGATGGCCAGAGATAGCTGTTCCGGCTTAACCTTAACCAAGGCTGATTTTTTCTTCTCGTCCAGCTTAACGCTTTCCACTTTGGCCGGCGACAAAGCGTTGGCAATGAATCTTTGCAGGTCCTCGGACCATTCCATAATGTCAATTTTTTCGCCGCCCAGTTCGGAAATGACCGTCTGGACCCTGGTGCCGCGCTGGCCCACGCAGGAACCGACCGGATCAATGTTGTCCTGATGGGAAATGACGGCAATCTTGGAACGGGAGCCGGCCTCCCTGGCCACCGCTTTTATTTCCACCGTGCCGGCTTCAATTTCCGGCACCTCGGTCTTAAACAGTTCCCGGAGCATGTTGGGATGAGTCCGGGAAACAATCAGTTCCGGACCTTTGGGAGTCAGGCTTACCGAAACCAGCAAAAATTTAAGGCGCTGGCCGGATTCATAGCGTTCAAAATATATCTGTTCATCGGGCGTCATTAAGGCCATGGTCTGCCCCAAATCCACCAAAACGTTGCGGCCTTCGCGCCTTTGGACCGTGCCGGTTATCAGCTGGCCTTCGCGCTCCTTGAAGTCGCTGTAAATAACGTCGCGCTCGGCCTCTCTTAATCTCTGAATAATCACCTGTTTGGCCGTCTGGGCGGCCATGCGGCCGAATTCCGAAGGCACTTCCAGTTTGGTTTTGATTTCCTGGCCGATTTCAGCCTGGGGCTCAATTTCTTTGGCTTCCGCCAGCATCATTTCCGTCTTGGGATTAAATCGCTTCAGTCCTTCCAAATCCACTGCTTCGCCGGCTTCTTTTTTGGCTTCCAGTTCTTCACGCTGGGCTTCCAGCGCTTCCAGGTCCAAATCTTCCACCACGGTTTTAACGTCAAAAACTTCCATGGTGTTGGCGTCCAGGTCGTAATTAACCTTGATGTTCTGATTTTTCTGGCCGAAATCCTTGCGATAAGCGGCCGCCAAAGCGGCTTCAATCGTTTCCAGAACCGATTCAATGGAAATGTTTTTTTCCTCGCAAATCTGCTGGATGGCCTCTTGAATTTCTGACATAAAATAATAGATTATTTGATTAATAGGTTAATAGAATAATAGATTAAAATGTTAATTTTGTCAGCCCAGCTCTTCGTAAAGGGCCGGGTCAGCGGTTCGCGGTAAGTCCCTGCCGGCCCACGGCCCCGCATATGCGGAGCCTCGCCAAAGGCGGGGCGTGGCAGGCAGGCAGGAGCGCCGGTCAGCGCTATCGGCGTAATCATAGCCGCGAATAGCGCGGACTAACGCGAACAAACGCTAACCGCTAACATAGACATAATCACCAAATCTCTTATCAAAAAAGCCAGTGTATTTAACACTAGCTTATTTGCAGTATAACATCTTAAAAATTAGGCGTCAAGTTATCGCTTAATCTCCGGCTCGTCTTCCTCATCGGTCTGAATGGTGTAAGGCGAATCCGGCGCCACGCCCCAGTAATCGTCAACTGATTCCGGTTCTTCGGCTTCTGCCGGCAGGGGTTCTATTCTAATTTCCTCATCCTTAACCGGCAAAGACGGCTGAATGGGCCTTGAAGATTGTTGAGGCGGCTGGGGCGGCGGCGGCAACTGGGCCTCTTCAACTTTTTTCATCTGGCTTCGGATGCCGTACTTGTTGTTTAAAAGCCAAATCAAAACGGCCGCGCCGATAAGCGCCAGAATGATAATGCCGACAATCCTGTTTCTTTTAAAATTATCGGCCAGCTTTTTTTCCTGCAACTCGTCTTCTAAAAAATCTCCCAGCTCGTCAAAAGTGGCCGCTTCCTGCAGTTCTTCGGTCTGCTCGCTTGTTTTCCGCTCATTGCTCTCTGCTTTTTGCTCCTCGTAAACTCCGCCTTCTATCTGGCCCTCTGCCATGTCCACCGAGCCTTCTTGCTCTTCTTTTATAATATCCACCCGTGAATCAAGTTCGGGTTCAACAATCTGAATCTCGCCAGCCTCTTGGCTTATTTCTTTTTCCGAAATATCCGAGGCTTCCGCCTTTGCCAAGGCTTCGGCGGACCTGGAAGCCTCGGCTGCACTTTCCTTATTATTTATTACCGTTTCCTCCATAACTTCCGGCACGTAAAAATAAACGTAAGCCGATTCCTGGCTTTGATCATACCAGCTGGGCTTTTCCGAATGGGCAATGGTGTAAACGTAATGTCGGCCCGGCTTTAAATTAAAAGTCGGCCGGACGTAAAAACTGCCGTAATAATCTTCATGCTTAATTTGCTTAACTCCGGCCAATTCCACGCCGTCCAGATAAACTTTGACCACCGTGGTCTTCCAGGTCAAGCCGGTAATGGCCGGCCGAGCGGAAGCGGTTTGTCCGGCCTTTGGCGTGTAAAGAGTCGGAGCCGGCACCAGACAGTGTTTAAGATGGCAATCGCCTTCGGCCGCCAAACTTGCCTGGGGTAAAAAAATCAACAGCAGAAATAAAAACAGACCGGTAATAAAAAATGTCTTTTTCATAGTTTAAATAATTTAAAGATTAACTTTAGGTATCTCTTACTTAACTTAAAAAAAGACATTTGGGCAAGTGAATAGCATGAGCACAAGCTGTTGAAAAACTATTAATAATCCTCCAGGCCGACTCCCTGGTAGTGTCTGATTTTGGCTGATTTTTCCCGCTGGTGAAGTTCAATGGCCAGTAAATCAACCCGCCAGCCGCCCTGATAGCCGGTTTTGAGCAAATATCTTTTAATGGCAAAGAGCAGCTTTTTTCTCTTGCGCCAGTCAAAGGACTCCTCCGGATAGCCAAAAGCCAGGCCGGTCCTGGTTTTGACCTCCACAAAAACCAATAAAGAACCCTGGCGGCAGACCAGATCAATCTCGCCGCCCCGGACTTTAAAATTATTGGCAACTATCTGATATTTTTTGTTTTCCATAAACCGGCCGGCGATTTTTTCGCCAAGCTTGCCTATTTTAAATTTATCCATAATTTATTTTAAGCTAATGTTAGCCAAATCAATGAAAAATGCCATCTAAAGGGCTTGACAACTTTATTTTTATATGATATGATACTCTGTTAAAGTAATTTATTGACAACTTATGGGGAGAGAGAGTTGCTAGAAATAGCTTGAACAAGGGCTAATTTTAGCTGAATTTTTTAATTATGGTCTATATTTAGGCCTCTCTCCTTATTATAAAATTTAGTTAAAATTAGCCTTTTTTCGTTAAAAACACCATTCCCGCTACTGTTCTGCTTGAGGAGAGAGTGCGCTCAAGGTTTCGGACTCGTTCCTTAACCGCGATCACTTAAGAATGGGTTTAAACGCCAGGGTACAAATCTTTATTTAGCCCTTTAGCCTTTGAACCAAATTTCTTCCAGGCAGAACAGTGGCTGGAAACACCAGCTACTGGAAGGGCGAGGGGGTCTTTATGATCTATCTCGCCCTTAAACCCCAGTCTTCAATAAATATTGAAATTTGAGGTTTAAAAAGCACATTTCATTCATTTCATACCTTTGGAGGTATCATGAAGTACATCATGATTGTTGTTCTCGTCCTGTCGATGTTTTCGTTGACCTTCGCCGAGCCGATGGAATCTGCCGATTCCAGTCCTTCGGTTGGCCGTAAGGTTACTGACGGCCCGCTGGTCGTTCTGACGGCCAGTGAGATTGAGAAAGCCGGCGGAATTTACTTTTCCTCCGTCACTGAAGCCGGAGAGTGGTTCCAGCTCAAGGTGACGGTTGATTCGGACGTTCAGGTATTGTTCATGGACAAACGTGGCAATGTCGCTACGGTTCGTGAGCAGAAAACCTTGAGCGTTCAATCTTCATTTAGTGAGAAGATGATTTCGGCGGAACGAAGGGGTAATAAACTCTTTATTTATACAAAGAGTATATTCCCGACGGACTTACGGATGAGTTCCGAGCTCTGTGAAAATTTTGCCGGACGGTAGCAGGTCACCGAGGAACTGTGCCGACAGTTCCTCGCCCCTGTCGATGACGAGAGCCGAACGGTTGTTCCGATGCTGTCCGGTCAAGAGACTCAATCGGCCGCCGCCTGATTCACTACTCTGACATTCCAAGCTCACGACACACAACTCGTGAGCTTTTTCTTTTTCAAAAAACAAAAAACAGGAACAAAAATAAGACCCTGTTTCTCTAATTTCCAATTTCTAATTCCTAATTTCCAATTACGGCAAATACTTTTCAAACTCTTTTTGCCGTTCCTTTTCTTTTTTCAATTTCGGCAGGTCAAGTAAAGCGTATTTCAAGATAAAAATCAGCCAAACCAAACAGGCCAGTAGCCATAAAGTCAGCCAGATTCTCATGCCCAGATAAGGAACGCGCTGATGTTTGAAAAAAACCAGAATCAAGCCGACCATGCCGAAAGAGAAACCAAAGTTGGTGAACTTTCTGAAAGCTTTAAGCAGCAGCTTGTCACCCAGTTTTTTGGCCTGAAGATAATAAAGAATAAAACCCAAAGCGATGCCGGCCAGAAAGACTCCGGTAAAAACCCAAAAAGCCGGCTGATTGAAGGGCAAGGGATAGGCGTCAAACCAAAATGACGGTTGAAGTAATCTAATCATAACTTAAAACATTTTACCTGATTTAAAATTTTTAGCAAGGCTTACTTTTCAAAAATCAAACCGTAATGGCTGCTGGAAGCGGGAAACTCTTTAATCTTCTTAAAACCGACCGCGGCCGCCAGATTTTCTATTTCCTCTTTATTGACTCTCATGGACGGCGCCGGGCCCAAAGGCCCGGAAGAAGCCGCCCACTCAACCAACAATAAACGCCCGCCTTCTTTTAACAACCGGTGGGCTTCGGTAAGCATTTCCTTGTGTTTTTTGGACTGGAATAAAGTGGTGGTTAAAAACACGTAGTCCAAAGGCTGGCCTATTTTGGCGGCGCCGACGATTTCCAGATTGGTCCAAACCGTCTTGATGTTCAAAAGACCGGCCTGCTTGGCCTTGCCCTCCACGGCCGAAAGAATTTCTTTAATGACGTCGCAGGCGTAAACCACGCCCTTGTCGCCGACCAGCTTGGCGGCGGCAATTGTAAAAAAAGCCATGGAGCCGCAACCCAAATCAGCGACGCTGGCCCCGTAAGGCAACTCCAAAACCTCCTTTAAAATTTTATCCGGCTCCAAATTATTTTGTTCGTTCATAGGCGATAACGTTAAATGTTAAGTGTTAAGTGTTAAGTGTTAAGTCCCTGACTCAATGGACTTAATACTTAAATGACTTAATCGACTTAATCTTAACCTCATTATAGCAAATTTTTAACCGGTTGATAACTTTGGCGGTGAATCCGGCAAATCCCGTTCTTTTTTAAACAGTCCAGATGAAGTTTGGTGCCGTAACCCTTGTGTTGATGGAAATGATAGGCGGGATACTTGTGATGGTAGCCTCTCATCAGCCGGTCGCGGTAAACTTTGGCCAGAATGGAAGCCAGGGCGATGGAAAAGACTTTCCGGTCGCCGCCGACAATGGATTTGAACGGCAAGCGATGTTTAAAACCGTTAACCCTGTCCACTAAGAGATAATCGGGTTTGACGGTCAGTCCCCTTAAAGCTCTTTTAATAACCAGCAGGTTGGCTCTGGTAATGCCCAAGCTGTCAATTTCTTTGTGGCTGACCAGCCCGACCGACCAGATAACTTTTTTGGAAAGTTGATTAAAAATTTTTTCTCGCTGCTTCTCTGACAGTAGCTTGGAATCCCTGATGCTTAAATTCGAATTTCGAAGCTTGTCTTGAGCGAAGCCGAAGGATTCGAATTTCGAAATTACAGTTGCGCAAGCAACAATCGGTCCGGCCCAGGCGCCCCGGCCGACTTCGTCAATGCCGACAATGTTTTGATAGCCCGCCCGCCAAAGCTCTCTTTCCAATTTTTGACTGGGATATTCCATAAGCTTATTATATGTCTAAACTAAAAACTGTTCCACGGGACGCTTAGCGTTCCACGTGGAACAATTTAAAATTAAATACTTAATTCATCATTTGCGCCAGAGGCGCATCCGCCTTTTAAGACATAGGCTTATCTGCCTTTGGCACGAGGCGGACATTATTCATAATTCACAATCACTTCTTCATCGCCTTAACAATCCTTTCCAGCCCCAAAGTAAAGGCGGCCAGACGCGTGGTGGTCTGATATTTTTCACGATAATTCCAGACATCTTTAAAACTCTGCTCCATTACTTTTTTAAGTTTGAACAAAACTTGATTTCTGCTCCAATGCTGATTTTTCAAATTCTGCAGCCATTCAAAATAAGAAACGGTCACGCCGCCGGCATTGGCCAAAACATCCGGCAGAATCAAAATCCCCTTGTCTTCCAAAATTTTATCCGCCTTGGGGTTAATGCCGCCGTTGGCCAGTTCCAGAATGACTTTGGCTTTGATTTTGCCCGCGTTTTTTGGAGTAATCTGATTTTCCAAAGCGGCCAAAACCAGAATGTCGGTTGCCTGTTCCAACAGCTTCCGGTTGGTCAAGCCTTTATAGTTTTGACAATCGCAGACGCTGCCAAGACAGTAGCAGGAATAAATGCCGCCCCTTTTTTGTTTGGTGGCCATAACGTTTTTGGCGGCCATGCCTTTGGCCCTTAAATCCTGAATGCCGCCCCCTGAATCGGACAGGCCGATGATTTTAAAACCGGCCCGCTGTAAAATCTCGGCCATGTTATAACCGGCATTGCCGAAACCCTGGATGATTACCCGCGGCTGTTTGACGTTCAATTTAATCTTTTCCAAAGCCTGCTTGAGAATATGATAACCGCCCTGGGCCGTGGCAATGTCGCGGCCCTGGGAGCCGCCGTGTTCCAGCGGCTT
>DATDUR010000026.1:0-16595 GCA_035290305.1 Patescibacteria group bacterium | reverse complement strand
GAAATCAGCTCTCCGAGCCACATTAAAAAGACGGTGCCGCCGATAATGGTAATCAAGGCCGTAATCCACTGCGACAGGCTGATTAGACCAATAATCTGGCCGGCTTGTCTTTGCAGAATAGTGATAAAACCGTAGCCTTGCAAAGCGGCCAAAGGCACGGTTAAAATTCTGGTATACTGATTTATTTTCTGCTGGCCGGCCGGTTCTTTAGACATCTGTTCCAAAGCCGGAATAATCATGGCCAACAGCTGAAAAATAATGGAAGCGGTAATGTAAGGGCCGACGCCGAGCATGACAATGGAAAAGTTCTCCAAACCGCCGCCGGAAAAAATGTTTAACAGGCCCAAAATCTGATTCTGGGCGAAAAAATCTCGCAGTCCCTGGGCGGAAATGCCCGGAATGGGAATGTGGGCGGCCAGCCTGAAAATCACCAGCATGGCCAAAACAAACAGGATGCTGTTCCTTAAATCTTTGGTCTTCCAAATTTGCCTTATCTTTTCAAACATAATGTAAATTTTAAGTATTAAGTGTTAAGTGTTAAGTCAGAAGGGACTTAACTCACTTACCGGGACTTAATACTTAACCGGCTTATCTCCTTTTTTTCTCCCCTTTCTTAAACACTTCTTTCTTATAAACTTCGGCCGTACCGCCGGCTTTTATTATAGCCTCTTTGGCGCTTTTGGTAAAAGCGTTGGCCTTGACCAGTAATTTTTTGCTTAATTTGCCCTCACCTAAAATCTTAACCTTCTTGATTGATTTAATCAGGTCTTTTTTAAACAAAATTCTGGGGGTAATCTCGTCGCCCGAGGCAAAACGCTTTTCCAAATCCGACAAATTAACTTCTTCAAACTTGGCGGTCAAACTCTTAAAGCCTTTACTTTTGGGGATTCTCTGCAGATAACCTTTAATACCCCTCCTCTTCAGCCCCCGGCTGCCGCCGGCACGGGCCTTTTGACCCTTCATTCCCTTGCCGGAATAATTACCTTTGCCCGAGGCATTGCCACGGCCAACCCGGCGCTTTCTTTTTTTAGCGCCTGGAGCGGTTTTTAAATTATGAAGACTCAACATGTCCATATTAATCTTTCTTTAGTGGTTTTTTATCTTCTTCTATTCCTTCTTTCTTTAAAATTTTAGCCTGGGTCTTTTCCAGTTCTTCTTCGGCCTCCAAATCCCTTTCCTTTCGGACTTCCTCTTGCTCCGGGATTTCTTCGCTAACCGCCTCGTCGCGCTCAACCGGCTGCTTAAGGGATTTTAAAGCCTTCATGGTGGCCTCAATATTGCTGATTTTGTTATTGGTCTTGGTTAAAATCTTGCCGTAAATGTTGGGCACGCCGGCCAGTTCCAAAATCTGCCTGACGGCGCCGCCGGCGATAATGCCGGTGCCTTCCACGGCCGGCTTTAACATAACCTGGGAAGACTTGAATTTGCCGACCACCTGATGCGGAATGGTGCCACCGGTCAATTTTAACTTAAATAAATTCTTTTTTGCTTTATTCACCGCCTTATTAACGGCAATGGCCACGTCCGCTCCCTTAGCCACGGACCAGCCGACCCGGCCTCGCTTATCGCCAATGGCCACGCAAGCCCTGAACCTTAAACGCTTGCCGCCGGCCATAACGCGGGTAACTCTGGCCAAATCAATAATCCGCTGCTCAAATTCGCTTTGAGCCCGTTCTTTTCTAAAGCTGTTCTTTTTTCTTCCGCGTTGTTGCATAATTTTAAGTAATTGGAAATTGAAAATTAAAAATTGTTGGCCAAAGGCCGACCAGCCTCGGGCTGGGAAATTAAATAATTACATCTTAATGCCGCCTTCTCTGACGCCTTCGGCAATTTCTTTAACCAAGCCATGGTATTTATAATATCTTTTATCAAAAACGGTCTGGGAGATTTTTTTATCCGTCAGCTTTTGAGCCATTAACTTGCCTAAAACGCGGGCCAGTTCCATTTTATTCTTGCCTTTGACTTCGGCGTCTTTGGCGACCGCGACGGTGGTATTGGCCTGATCATTGATGGCCTGAACCGAAAAGTGCTTTAAACTTCTAAAAACCGCCAAACGGGGCTTGGTCGCCGTGCCAAAAATCTTAGACCTGGTCCGAACCGTCCTTCTGTATCTTAATTTATTTTTTTCCGTAATTGATTCTTTCATAATTCATAATTCTTAATTCTTTATCCTTAACCTTCCGACCCCTTAACCACCTTACCGGCCTTTCTTCTGATTACTTCATTAATATATTTAATACCCTTGCCTTTGTAAGGCTCCGGTTTTTTAATGGCTCTGATTTCCGCCGTAACCTGGCCGACCTGCTGTTTATCTATGCCCGAAACGGTAATGGCGTTTTTATCCACGACCATCTGAATGCCCTGGGGAATGAGATATTCTACCGGGTGGGAAAAGCCGACGTTTAACACCAGCTTGCTGCCAGAAACCTGGGCCTTAAAACCGATGCCGTTTATTTCCAATTCTTTTTTAAAACCGACGGTCACTCCCAAAATCATGTTGCCGACCAACGTCCTGAATAACCCCCACAGGGAAGCTTGTTTTTTGTCTTCCGGCCTGTCAACCGTTACGTTGATGGCCTTATCCTTGATTTCAAACTTAACCTGGGGATGAACCCGCAAACTAAGTTCGCCTTTGGGGCCGGAAACGCCAATTACAGAACCGTCAAGTTTAACCTCAACTTGGTCCGGAATCTCTATTGGTTTTTTGCCTATTCTCGACATAACTTATTTGGATATTTGAATATTTGTTTATTTATTCCCGATACGCGATACGCGCCCTACCAAACCTCGCAAATTAATTCGCCGCCGACTCTGGCCCGGCGAGCCTGTTTATTGGTCATTAAACCCCGCGAAGTGGACAAAATGGCCAGGCCCAAATCATTTAAAACATAAGGTATCTCTTCGCGCCCCACGTAAATCCTGTGTCCGGGTTTGGAAACCCTCTTAAGATGCTTAATTACCGGTTCGCGGTCAATATATTTTAAAACCAGTTTTAAATTGGTAAATTTATCTTCCACTTTTTCAACTTCTTCCAGATAACCCTCGGTCTTTAAAATTTTTCCTATCTCATGCTTGATTTTTGAATACGGCAAAACCACTTCGCTCTTTTTAACGGCCAAGGCGTTTCTGACTCTGGTTAACATGTCGGCAATGGGATCTGTCATCATAATAATTTGAAATTTAAAATTGAAAATTAATCTTTTACCAACTTGATTTTTTAACTCCGGGAATTTCCCCTTTACTGGCCAGCTCCCTGAAACAAATCCGGCAAAGCTTGAACTTTCTTAGATAACTCCGATTCCGGCCGCAACGCCAACAACGATTAACGTGCTGGGTGGAAAACTTGGGCGGTCTGTTTGATTTGACGATTTGTGATGTAATAGCCATATTTTCTAATTACGATTCTTTAAAAGGAAAGCCTAAATATTTAAACAAAGCCAGGCCGATTTGATAATTTTTGGCCGTGGTGGTAATGGCCACTTCCAAGCCATGAAGTTTTTCTATCTCGTCCGACCTGATTTCGGGAAAAACGATGTGTTCTTTAAAGCCGATGTTTAAATTACCGGTTTTATCAAGAATCTTAAGCTCCAAACCTCTAAAATCCCTGACCCGAGGCAAAGCCACGGCCACCAGCTTATCCAGGAAAGACCACATTCTTTTGCCCCTTAAAGTAACCTTCAAACCGACTTTCATGCCCTCCCTGACTTTAAAAGCCGCGATGGATTTTTTGGACAGGGTGTAAACCGGCTTTTGTCCGGTAATTCTTTCCAGGGTTCTTTCAACCGTTTCCATGTGTTTGGCGTCTTCTTTTTGCCTGCCAATGCCGACATTAATAGTGGCCTTAACTATTTTGGGCACGGCCAAAGCGTTGGCATAACCGAATTCCGCCATCAGCTTGGAAACTACTTCTTTTTGATATTTCTCTTTCAAATTCATAAATTTATCATCAGATTACTTCGCCCGACTTTTTGGAAATTCTGACCTTTTCTCCGGAAGCCAGCTTTTTATAGCCCAGTCTGGTCGGCTGGCCGGTCTTGGCGTCAATCAGTATAATATTGGAAGCGTCCAAGGGGGCGGCGTATTCCACCCGCTGGCCTTTTTCACCCTGCTTTTTGGGCCGCAAATGCTTATACCTGATATTCAAACCTTCAATCACCGCTTTATTTTCTTTAACAAAAACCTGGATAACTTTGCCTTTCTTACCCTTATCACGACCGGCGATTATTTTGACTGTGTCATTTTTCTTAATTCTCATAAGTTTACTTATAAAACTTCCGGCGCCAGGGAAATTATCTTGTTAAAACCTTTAGCCCGAAGCTCCCGGGCGACCGGCCCGAAAATTCTGGTGGCTTTAGGCTCCTTACTTTTAGGATCCACGATAACGGCGGCATTGTCGTCAAATCTGATATATGAACCGTCCGGGCGCTTAACTTCTTTTCTTTGTCTGACGATTACCGCTTTTAAAACCTCGCCTTTTTTAACCGCCGCGTAAGGCTGGGCCTCTTTAACCGATACGGTGATAATGTCGCCCACCAGGGCATAACGCCGGCGGTAACCGCCATGAACTTTAATGCACTGCAAGCTTTTAGCTCCAGAGTTATCGGCTACCGTTAACATTGTCCGCGTTTGAATCATATTATTTTAAATTTAGACTTCAAAGTTTACTTATCACTCTCCATTTCTTGTCTTTAGAAATGGGACGGCAGGCTTCGATGGTAACTAAATCGCCAACCTTGTACTGATTATTCTCGTCGTGGCATTTATAACGCTTGCTGACAACGTATTTCTTGTCGTATTTTCTGTAAGTAGCTTTCCGGTCAACTTTAACCACTACGGTTTTATCCATTTTATCGGAAACCACCGCGCCTGACAGTCTTCTCTTGTTTACTTGTTTTGCTTCGCTCATATTAATTATTTTCCTTGGTTAAATTTTCCTTAGCCTTGGCTGCCGCGGATAAAGTCAAAATCCTGGCAATCAATTTCTTAAGCCCCCTGATTTCTTTGACGTTTTTTACCTGCTTGGCCGAGGACTTAAAACGCAAATCCCTTAATTTTTCCCGAGATTCGGCCAAAAGCTTGGTTAATTCTTTGATTGATTTAGTTTTTAATTCCTTTAAATCCATATGACTTATTTCCTGCTGATAAATTTACATTTAAGCGGCAATTTGTAAGCGGCCCGGGTCATGGCTTCCTGGGCGGCCGTTTCGGTAACGCCGGCCATTTCAAACATAACCGTGCCGGCTTTAACCACGGCCACGTAATGATCGACCGCGCCTTTGCCCTTGCCCATCGGGGTTTCGGAACCCTTGATGGTCATCGGCTTGTCCGGAAAAATCCTTATCCAAATTTTGCCCCCGCGCTGGGTATAGCGGGTCATCACCCTTCGGGCGGCTTCAATCTGCCTGGCGGTTACCCAGCTGGAAGTTAAAGCCTTTAAACCATAACTACCAAAACTGATGGCGATTTTTCTGGTGGCCTGGCCGCGAATCTTATCGGTTCTTTGCCATTTTCGGTGTTTTATTTTTTTGGGAGCTAACATACTTTCCGATTAAAACTTTTTAACTTTATCTTCGCCGGCCTTTTCAAAAACTTCGCCTTTGTAAATCCAGACCTTGATGCCGATGGCGCCGTAAGTAGTATGGGCGGCGCACCGGGAATAATCAATATTGGCTCTTAAGGTATGCAAGGGCACTTTGCCTTCGGCTAAGGTTTCAGTCCGGGCGATTTCCGCGCCATTAAGCCGGCCTGATAGGATAACCTTGACGCCCAAGGCGCCGGCTTTCATTACCCGGTCAATGGTTTGCTTCATCACCCTTCTAAAAGGCATTCTCTTTTCTATGTCGGCGGCAATCTGATTAACGATAATGGCTGAAGACAAATTAAGGTTATCAATTTCTTTAATGTTGATTTTAATGTTTTCCTTAATCCCTTTTAAAAACTTTTGATTCACTTCTTTTTTAACTTCCTCAATGCCGGCGCCGCCGCGGCCAATGATAATGCCGGGCCGGCCGGCCACGATAATGATGGTGATTTGATCGGGTGAACGCTCAATTTCCACCCTCTCCACGCCCGCTTCTTTAAGCTTGGTATTTAAAAATTTCCTGATTTCCACGTCTTCCCTAAGCTGTTTGGCGTAATTCTTTTTGGAAAACCATTTGGAAGGCCAGGTAATGGTCTGTCCCAGTCTGAAAGCTTTTGGATTTACTTTATGTCCCATATCTAAATAATTGATTTATCTTTTTTATCTTCCGATTTATCCGTCAAGGCCTTGATTTTTTTCTTCCCGGCTGCCGAAACTTTAGGATTAACGGACTTCTCCGCTTTTTGTTTTTTGCTCTCTGCCTGTCCCGAGCCTTGTCCCGGGGCTTTCTGTTCTGTAATCCCCAAAATCACTTCCAAATGGGAGGTTCTGTTTTTAATCGGGTGAGCGGAGCCGAAAGCGGCCGGTTTAAAGCGGTGAAAAGTCGGACCCTGGTTGGCCACTATCCGCTTAACGTACAAATCTTCCTTTTTTAATTTAAAATTATTTTCGGCATTGGCCACGGCCGAGCTGATCATTTTAAAGACCAACGGCGCCGAGCCCTTATTAATCAGCTTCAATTTATTTAAAGCTTCCACGGCTTTTAAACCCCTGACCGCGTCGATGACCAGTCTGGCTTTTTTGGGCGAAACCCTTAAAAACCTGACCTTGGCCCCGACTTCGGTTACCGCCGATTTAGCCTTTTTGTCTTTAAAAGATTTCTTGGCCTCCGATGCGCCGGATTCTTCAAGCAAAACCGAAGTCTGGCTTTCCTTTTTAACCTCAACCGAAGACCGTTGGTCCGGCTTAGACGCTTCTTGCTTGAGCGATTTTTTTTCTGCAACCTTTGCCATTATTTTATATTTGATTGATAATAAGCCATCGTTAAGTTTTGGCCTGCTCCTTGGCCATCCTGCCGCCGTGAACGATAAACTTTCTGGTTGAGGCGAATTCTCCCAGCTTATGCCCGACCATGTTTTCCACGATAAAAACCGGCAGATGATCTTTGCCATTATGGACGGCGATGGTAAAACCGACCATTTCCGGGGTAATGGTAGAGCTGCGGG
This sequence comes from Patescibacteria group bacterium, assembly GCA_035290305.1. GTDB lineage: Bacteria > Patescibacteriota > Patescibacteriia > UBA1558 > UBA10009 > DATDUR01. The sequence continues at coordinate 9,509 of DATDUR010000026.1, read as the reverse complement.
CCCAGGTCTTAATTACCGTTTTGTCGCCCGGGCGCAACTTCTGCAGTTTCTTCATCAGCTTGGGGTCCACCCAGGCTCCTTTTTTTAAACTTCTTGACATAGTTTATTTATTCCTTTTCTTTCTTCGTTGAATAATCAGTTTATCGGAAATGATATTGTTTCGTCTGGTTAAAACGCCCAGGGCTTTTTTGCCGTAAACGTTCTTGGGGCCTTTTTTAAGACCGATCGGATTACTGCCCTCGCCGCCGCCGTGGGGATGGTCCACCGGATTCATGGCCTTGCCTCTGACGGTCGGACGGATATTCCTGTGCCTCATCCGGCCGGCTTTACCCCAACGGATATTGCGATAATCCGGATTGGAAGCCTGGCCGATGGTGGCCAGACAGCTTTTCGGCACCCGCCTGATTTCTCCGGAAGGCATTTTTAACTGGGCAAAGTCGCCCTCAATGTTCTGTAAAACCACGCTGTTGCCGGCGGCCCGGCCCAATTTTCCGCCCAGTCCGGGCTCAAGCTCCACATTATACACAAAAGTGCCGGGGGGAATCAACTCCAAAGGGAAAGCGCTGCCGATTTTTAATTCAAAAATCTTTCTGGAACTTATCACCCGCGCGCCCTCGGTTAAACCCAAGGGAGAGATAATGTACCTCTTCTCGCCGTCGGCGTAATTTAACAGGGCGATTCTGGCATTGCGATTGGGATCATATTCTATGGCCACGACCTTAGCGGGAACGTCAAACTTGTCACGCTTATAATCTATCAGCCTGATTTTAGTCTTAACTCCCCCGCCCTGGTGCCTGACGGTAATCCGGCCGGTATTGTTTCTGCCCGAAGATTTCTTTTTAAACAACAAAAGCTTCTTAAGCGGCTGGACTTTTTTGGTTAAATCCTCGCTGGAAACAACCGAAGTCTTTCTTCTGGCCGGGGTGGTTGGTTTGTAAACTCTTATCGTCATATAATTATACGCCTTCGTAAACGTCAATTGATTCTCCCTTTTTTAAAGTGACAATGGCCTTTTTTCTGTCTCTGGTTCTGCCCTGGACTTTGCCATGCCTGACTTTTTTGCCGGCCAAACAAACAATATTGACGCTGGTCGGCCAAACGCCGTAAACCGCGTTAATGGCCTTTTTAATCTCCAGCTTATTGGTCCGGGTGGCCACTTCAAACAAATATTTATTCTCCGAAGCCAGATAAGTTCCTTTTTCCGTAATCATCGGCCTAAGTAAAACCTGATAGGCTCTTTTGGTATCCTCCTTTTTAACGGCCGGCTTGGTTTCCTTTTTATCACCCGGTTTGCCCGCACTTTGAGCCTGCTGCAATTCACCGACGGTTAAATCGGCCTTGGGCTCGGCCTGTTTAACCGGCTGAACTTTCGGCTGATTCCTCTCGGCCTTCTTGGTACTCTTATCGGCTTTATTTTTAAATTTATCAAAAAATCCCATATGCTTAAATTAAGAAAAGTGTTTGACGATGACGGGTACGGCCGTAGTCGGCATCAGTAAATATTCATGCTTTAATAAGTCAACCACGTTCAGACTGATGGCCGGCAGAGTGGAAACTTTGGGCAGATTTTTGGCCGCCATCACCAGATTGGCGTTCTTTTTATCCAAAGTAACCAGCGAGCTCTTGCCTTTGGCCGGCAGCTTATCCAAGGCCTGCTTTAACAGCTGGGTCTTGGCCGCCGGTAAATTAAAATTGTCGATTAAAATTAATTTTTGATGCTTGACCTTGTCGGCTAAAACCATCCGCAAGGCTTTCTTTTTAGTTTTGACGTTGATGTCTTTCTTAAAATTCCTTTCCTTGGTCGGACCAAAAGTGACGCCGCCGCCTTTCCATAACGGCGAACGGATGGAACCGTGCCTGGCTCGGCCGGTACCCTTTTGTTTCCAGGGTTTTTTGCCGCCGCCTCTCACTTCGCCGCGGCCCTTGGTATGGGCCAAGACCTGCCGGGAATTGGCCAACTGCGCCTCCACCGCCTGCTGAACCACTTCCGGCTTAACAACAATGTCAAAAAAACTCTGCTCAAGCTCTTCTTCCCTTACTTCTTTACCTTCCAAATTGTAAACTTTGACTTTCATAATTATTTATTTTCTTTTGGTTCTTCCAATTTTTTATCCGGGGTTTCCGAGGCTTCCGAGGCTTCCGAGGCTAAAGCCTCGGCTACACTTTCTGCAACGGGTTTTTCATCCGGAATTTCCGAGGCTTCCGAGGCTAAAGCCTCGGCTACACTTTCTGCTTCGGCGGACAAGGTTTCCGAGGCTGAAGCCTCGGCTACAGGTTCAACATAAACTTCTTTTAATTCGCCGGGGGCCTGAATCACAACCAGGCCGTTTCTGGCTCCGGGCAGAGCGCCTTTAAGGTAAAGCAGATTGGCCGACGGCTCTATTTTGATGATTTCCACGTCGGGCAGGCTTACCTGGTCGTTGCCCATCCGGCCGGCCATTCTGGTGCCTTTAAAAACATGGGCCGGATTGGTGGCGCCGATGGAGCCGGGCATTCTTAACTGGTCTTTGTGGCCGTGGGTGGCCAGACTGCCGTGAAAACCGTGTCTTTTGACCACGCCCTGAAAACCCTTGCCTTTGGACCGGCCGGTAATCTTAACGGTTTCGCCGGGTTTAAAAAATTTAACGTTTATTTCCTGGCCCCGAGCAACTTCCTGGCCTTCGTCAAGTTTGAATTCCTTTAGATATCTGAAATTAGGCAGACCCTTTAAATGGCCCAGCAGGGGTTTTAGCAAAAATCTTTTCCGGCCATAACCAAGCTGAACCGCCCGGTAGCCGTCTTTAGCCTGAACTTTAACCTGGGTAATCTGGCAGGGTCCGGCTGAAACAACGGTTACCGGCACTACCCGGCCGTCGTCCTGGAAAACCTGGGTCATATTCAATTTTTTTCCTAAAATAAACTTCATATTTCTTATATCTATCAGCTTTTCTCGCTTTAGGTCGCTAATAAAGCAAAAACCGTGATCTTATCTTTTTCTTCAATTTTCCAAGAAAAGAAAATGAATGATTACAGATAACACCGCGGCCTTTACCTTCCTTTAATAAAAGGATAATTAAATAAAGCCAATTTTTTAATCTTTTTATTTTGCTTTCAAATTCCTTACAATATTCTTGACGTTTTTCCGGACACTTCTCAAAGATTAATCTTGAGGTTATCCAAATCAACGCAAAATATTAACTCATCTTAATTTCCACGTCCACCCCGGCCGGCAAATTAAGGCTCATTAATAAATCAACGGTTTTGGGGGTAATGTCAACCAAATCAATCAGCCTTTTATGGGTTCTCATTTCGTACTGGTCCCGGGAATCCTTGTGAACAAAAGTGGACTTTAAAACGGTAAATTTGTTCTTTTCCGTGGGCAAGGGTATCGGTCCGACAACTTTGGCGCCGCTTCTTCTAACGGTATCAATGATGGTTTTGACCGACTGATCGATAATCTTATGGTCGTAAGCCCTGATTTTAATCCTGACTCTGGCTTGTTCGTTTTGTTTGACGGCGACGGTTGGTTTAGTTGCTGTAGTGGTAGTCATTTTGATTTAAGGTACGAATTATCCCCGCCCGCCGAATCGGCGGGCGGGGAAACATATCTAATTACTTAATAATCTTGGTTACGACGCCGGCGCCGACGGTTTTGCCGCCTTCCCTGATGGCAAACTTCTGCTTTTCTTCCAAAGCGACCGGTTGAATTAATTTAACCTTTAAAGTAACGGTGTCGCCGGGCATCACCATCTCGGTGCCTTCCGGCAATTCAATTTCACCGGTAACGTCGGTAGTCCTGATGTAGAACTGCGGCTTATAACCCTTAAAGAACGGGGTATGCCGGCCGCCTTCTTCTTTGCTTAAAATGTAAATTTCAGAATCAAATTCGGTGTGAGGAGTAACGCTGCCCGGTTTGGCCAAGACCTGTCCCCGGAAAACTTCTTCTTTCTTGGTGCCGCGCAACAGGATGCCGGCATTGTCACCGGCCCGGCCTTCGTCCAAAGACTTATTGAACATTTCCACGCCGGTTACGATGCTTTTAGCGGTATCCCTGATGCCGACGATTTCCACTTCTTCGCCGACTTTGACTTTGCCTCTTTCAATTCTGCCGGTCACCACGGTGCCGCGGCCTTCAATTGAGAAAATGTCTTCAATCGGCAATAAGAAATCTTTTTCAATTTCTCTCTTGGGTTCCGGAATGTAGTCGTCCAGCCTGTCCAAAAGCTCCTGAATCGCTTTGCCGTCTTCACCGGTCGGATTTTCCAGAGCCTTAAGGGCGGAACCTCTGATAATCGGGGTTTTGTCCCCGTCAAATTCGTATTTCTTCAGCAAATCCCGGATTTCTTCTTCCACCAAATCAATAAGTTCCGGGTCCTGAACCTGATCCACTTTATTCAAAAAGACGATGATGTAAGGAACGCCGACCTGATTGGCCAGCAGAATGTGCTCCCTGGTCTGGGGCATGGGGCCGTCAGCGGCGGACACGACTAAAATAGCGCCGTCCATCTGGGCGGCACCGGTAATCATGTTTTTAACGTAGTCAGCGTGGCCGGGGCAGTCAACGTGAGCATAATGCCGTTTATCGGTTTCATACTCAACGTGAGCCGTGGCAATGGTAATACCGCGCGCCTTTTCTTCGGGAGCGGAATCAATCTGGTCCACGTTTTTATTCTGCGCCTTGCCGCCTTTGGCAATTAAATACTTTAAAATAGCGGCGGTTAAGGTGGTTTTGCCGTGGTCAACGTGGCCAATGGTGCCGACGTTAACGTGCGGTTTTGAACGGTCGAATACTTCGGCCATATTATAACTCCTTCTAAACGACCCGCCCGTTTAAATGGGGACGGTTTTACCCAGCCGTTTAAATTAATAAAATTACTTAAGCACTAAGTCCATTAAGTCCCGTAATAAGTCCTAAAAATCAGCTTAAAACAACGGCTAGTGACTTAATTGACTTAATACTTAAATTTTCAAATCAGGGTTGATTATAGCAGGTTGAAAAAGAAAACGCAAGCCCTATGTCTTAATTACTTTAAATTGGAAGTAAAAATAGTCAAATATTGGCTAATCTTAGCTAAATTCATCAAAAAAATGGCTAAAAACCGCTATCCGCGTCAAATGATTTAACAGGATATCCACAATCTTATAAACATTTACCCGGCACCGACCTAAAATTACGTAGAGTCTAACGGTGCTGGGTTTAGCTAATCTTAGCTAATCCAAAGGTTCGGGATAATAAATATCCTGCTCGGTTTCCAGCCTGGGAATCTCATAAAGGCGGGGGTTGGTGTCCGGCATGGCCAGGTTTTGAGCCTGTTCCCTTTTGACCTTGTCCTGGCGCAGATTTTTATAATCTTCCAGCTTTAAAACCACGTAAGCGCCCTTTTGTTGATGGACGATGACGCATTTTTCTCCGGTTAAATTGATAAAATCTATGATTTCGTCTAGGTCTTTCATATTTTAAGAATAGCTTATCTTAGAGAAAAGAACAGTCTTTGTCAATAAACGCAGATAGTTCGCAGATAACGCGCAAATGACACGCAAATATCTGCGAGTTATCTGCGCCTGCCCGCCAGCGCCAGGCATGGCAGGCGGGGGCTATTTGTGAACAATTTGCGCAATCTGCGTTTATTGACAAAAAATCTAAAAACCACCGCTCCATAAGCAGTGATTTTTATCATCATTGATTAAACCAGAATGGCCTTGGCTTCGTCAATTAATCTTTTGGCCAGGCCTTCTTTAATTTTATATTTTTTAACCAGGGCCGGGGAGCCGAGCTTAATAAGGTCCTGAATTAAAACGACGCCGTCTTCGCGGAAACGATTGCTTAAGTATCTGGTTAAAGACGACAGCACCGTGACCGGATAAAGTTTTTTTGACTCCACGTAATACTGCAGACTGGCGCGCGCGTTGGGAGATTTCCAGCCGATGATTTTTAAACCCACGCAGTCGGCGTATTTGACGGCTTCGGTGGTGAACTGGGTATTGGTGATTAAAACGCCCTCGTCAAAGCCGTGCTTTTCTTTAAGGTCCAGAAATCTGGCGTAAACGTACAGGCTCACTTTAACGTCGGATTTGACGCCGCTTTGGGTGTGATACTTGCATTCAATCATGTATTTTTTATTATTCCGTTCGGCGATGATGTCCACCTCGTGCTCCACGCAGCGGCCAAAGACAAACTGGTTGTATTTGGTCCGGTAGCCGTAAAACCGCAAAACCGCGGCCATGTATCTTTCAAAATAATAACCGCCGGGCCCCAGTTCCATCAGCGCCCGCTTTAAACTGTATTTGGCCGCCAAAACCTTGTTCCTCTTTTTTAAGGCATTATGGGTCTGGTGATAAATTTTGTCCGAGGAAATGCTGGGATATAAATCCTGATAAATCTGATTGGCGATTTCCCCGGCTTCGGCCACGGACAACCCCGCCCTTTTTAAAGAATCAAGGTATTTATCGCGGTTAAACCGGACTTTTTCTCCGGAAGCTTTGGTGATTAACATAAGCTCATTATAACAATTTTCTCCTTAAAATACTAAAATTTAATTTTTAAAATACAAGGAGGCGGCTGGTAAACAACGCCTGTTTGCAGAGGCTAAACCCTCTGCTAAACAAAATTTGTTAAGGCGAGGTTTTAGCCTCGCTGGGTAAACCCGCCGCCTCACTAATGGAGGTGATTATTAAAAAAGAAGGGGTTATCATAGATAACCCCATTTTTGTACGCGGACTCAAGTATTAAGAGACAAGGATTTAAAAGTCTCAAGAACTCAAGTTCGCAAGCTTTAAGAAACTACTGGGAGAAACGCCGACACCGACCTGCAGTCGGCGTCGTAATCACCAATATGGTCGGTGTCGAACCCCAGCCCGTCATCGTGGAAGACGAGGACCGGGGCGTGGGAGAAAACGCCATCGGCCTCCGGAGAGAACTCGTCGCCGGAACAATTCATGTCCAGTTCCTCCCAACGGACGAGCTGTTCGGGATGAGTAAGGACGATGGAGCCGACTGCGAGACTTCCAAGACCGAACTCGCCTGTCCCGAAGACCTCGCGAGCCCGACGGACGGACTTGCCACGATGGCGCATGCCGAGCTGGGCGGCGACGATCAGGATGTCGCTCGCTTCTTGCGTCTCGGCGATGAGATCCAGCGCGTGCGCCGTGCGAGTGTGAACCCGCAACTGCGCCGGCGTGATCTGTCCCTCACGGTAGTTGTAGAACGACCAGGAGGCCGCGAGCTTGGCGTGAACGAGCTGGACCGCCTGGCAGTACTTCTGAACCGGATCGGTCACTTCGGGGAAGTGCTTCTTGGCCAGCGCGTCGACCGACGGAATGGCGAACCATCCCTCGGCACCGTCAGGAAGCGCAGGCAAGTTCTTGGCGAACTCGAGAGCCTGGCTCGAGTCGAGATCGAAGATCTTGGCAATCGCCTTGATCTGATCCGCGATCGGCTTCGGCCCCTTGTACTCCTTCGGGTACGTATAGCTGGAAGGAACTTCTTCGGTGGCGAACTGGTTGGACACCGAGAGCTTGATGCCGGCGATGATATGAGCTTGGAACTTGTCGCCGTTCTCAATGAGCTTCTGGATGCTACCCTTACCAAAGAGACCCGCGGCAATTGCGCGGTCAACGGCATCTTCCGCGAACCGCTTGACCTGCTTCTTCTGTCCGTCTGTGACGGTGGTGATCAATGTTTCCATTGTCATCCTCCTTCTTTCTTTGGATTTGCCAGAGTCGCTCTAGCAGGCGATTCGTCTCCATAATGAGACGAGTATGCTAAATACAAATGTAATTTATATTCACTATACTCACCTCAAAATGGCTTGAAGCGTTATAAATATAAAAGTTCTATTTTAACAGAAAATTATAGCATCAAACGGATACTTTGTCAAGTTTTCTATTATATTTAGGTTAAGGAGGCCTCTCCACCCATTCAACAGGTTCAGGGCAGGCAAGGTCTAGGCGACAGCGGAATGGAAAAACCTCCATAACCTCCCCTTAATCCCCTCCTTAGTAAGGAGGGGAAAATAGATGGAGGTGATTACTGATTCCTTTTTGGATAGCCGACGGTTTCATACCGTCGGCTTAGTTATCCTGCGAGGATAATTGTTGATTCTTCCCCGAATAACCGAGAGACTCTCTTTCCTTAAGATAGCTGGTTAATTTAATTCCGAGTCAATGATTTGTTTGATGCTCTCAAACGGGTAAGCGCCCTTGACCGAAAGGCCGTTGATGAAGTTGCCGGGCGTGCCGTCAACGCCGTTCTGGCCGCCCAAAGTCAGGTCGGCCTGAATTTTACCGCTGTATTTGCCGGAGCTGACGCAGTCGTTAAACTGATTGATGTCCACGCCGATTTGTTCGGCTACCTGCAAATAAAGAGCGCTGCCCAGCTGGCTCTGATAGGCGAACATGGCGTCGGTAAACTGCCAAAAGCCGTCGTTGCCGGCCTGCTCGGCCACGCATTCGGACGCAATTGCCGCCGATTCGGCATTGGGATGAATTGAGCTTAAGGGAAAATGCTTGTAAATCCAGACAACATCATCGCCGTATTCCGCCATCACCTGCTGCATGGTGACGTGAAACCTCTGGCAGTAAGGGCACTGGTAATCGGAAAATTCTATGATTTTAACCGGCGCCTCAAGATTGCCGCGAATGTGATCGGCAGGGGAAATGGCGATGTTGGCCCGCGTTTCGGCCGACGGAGCAACGGCCGCCGCCGACGGCTGATTATTAACATTAGCCGAACCGGCCGCCGGCTCATTATTATCCAGCCTATCGGCCAGAAGAATAAAAAAACCGACGGACAAAATCACCAGAATGGCGATGATGATGCCTATCACGAAAATCGTGGTCGGGTTAAAAGAAAAAGTATTTTGTTTGTTATCCATATAATTAAATTAACTTAACAATTAATTAACGACTGGCCGAGCCATAAAGCCGTGCCTTTATGGCTCGGGCGACGAATGAATCACAAACAAAATACTTTTGGTTGAATAACCCCGGAAGAATAAGCTGACAATAATCCGTCAAACGGCTTCATTCGCCCGATAATTTCCCTAAAATTTAAAATGATTTGTTTAAAATGATTTTGAAATTGAGTTTTTAAAACGGCCGCCCAAGAAAATTTTATGGCCGCCAGAAAAATAACAAAACTAACCACGGCCGCCACTAGGCCGACGGCCACCAAATTCCTCATTAAATCCAGCTGATGCGAATCAATCCCGCCGCAATACTGGCCGGTAATGTGGCAGCCCAGGGTCATAAAAAAACCCTGCAGGCCGCAATTGGCCATAGTGACGGAAACCATCACGACCGAAACGAAAAATATAATAAAGCCCAATAGAGGCAGATATTTCTTCATGCAAATAACATTATATCATAAAAAAACAACAATCAAAAACCCCTGTACAGTTAACACCTAGGGGTAACACTTGGTATAGTTAGGGGTGACACCTGTTAACTATTAACCAAGGTTTCTATGCAAACAGCTAAATATGACCGTTCTTTAAGATTTCAATGGTATTTGCAGGTAGATAAATATCATA
>DATDUR010000025.1:0-9333 GCA_035290305.1 Patescibacteria group bacterium | reverse complement strand
CGGTTATCTGATTTACGGTTCCAGCACCATGTTCGTTTACACCACCGGCCAGGGCGTTTACGGCTTTACCCTGGATCCGTCCATCGGAGAATTTTTACTGACCAACGACCACATAACCATTCCGGACGAAAATAAAATTTACAGCGTCAACGAGCGGGATTATCACAACTGGCCAGGCGGGGTCAGAAAATACATTGACGAACTAAAAACCTAAGGCAAAGTTTCGGCTCGCTACATCGGCTCGCTGGTGGCCGATATTCACCGCAATCTGCTCTATGGCGGCATTTTCATTTATCCCTCCACCGCTAAAAATCCCGACGGTAAATTAAGGCTGATGTATGAAGCCAATACCATGGCCTGGCTGACGGAACAGGCCGGCGGCCAAGCTTCCGATGGACAAAAAAGAATTCTGGCCATCCAACCGAGTGAACTGCATCAGCGCACGCCATTGTACATCGGCAATAAGAGCGAGGTGGAGAAGATAGAAAGTTTATTAAAATAATAGGATTTGGCGCTTCGGATTTCGGATTTATTTAAAGTTTAAATTATAATATTCATTATTAAACAAATCATATGACCATTAAAAAAATAACTGACCGGGACATTATCATCCCCGCCGACGTTGCCAAAGACAAGCGCCGGGAGTATTTAAAAAATTATCTGGAGCTGACCAGACAGACCGGACGCCTGATGCTTTTTGCCGGCGACCAGAAAATTGAACATCTTAACGATGACTTCTACGACGGTTTTGACAAAATCGCCGAAGCTGACGCCGACCCTGAGCATCTCTTTAAAATCGCCGAAGCTTCCCCGGTAAGCTGTTTGGCCGTTCAGGCCGGCTATGCCGCCAGATACGCGCCCAGCTATCCCAACGTTCCCCTGCTAATTAAACTTAACTCCAAATCCAATCTGGTTAAAACCGAACAGCTGGATCCCCTAAGCGCCAGCCTGGCCTCCGTGGAACAGGTAATAAAATTAAAAAATAACGGCTTGAACATCCTGGCCGTCGGCTATACCATTTATCTGGGCAGCGAGTTTGAAAAAGACATGCTGACCGAAGCGGCCCGGGTTGTTTTTGAAGCTCACCAACAAGGCTTAGTTACTGTTATCTGGATTTATCCCAGAGGCAAGGCCGTGCCGGATGAAAAAGAACCTCATCTGATTGCCGGCGCCTGCGGCCTGGCCTGCGCCCTGGGAAGTGATTTTATCAAAGTCAATTATCCTAAAAAGGAAGGCGCCAAATCGGAAGAAATTTTGAAAGAAGCGGTGCTGGCGGCCGGCCAGACCGGCGTGATTTGCGCCGGCGGCAGTTCCACCGACCCGAGAGAATTTCTGGAGCGGCTCCATAAGCAAATTACCGTGGCCGGCGCCGTGGGCAACGCCACCGGCCGAAACATCCACCAAAAACCCCTGGCCGAAGCGATTAACTTTTGCAAGGCCATTGCCGCCGTAACTTTTGCCGACGCCGAGGCCGAAGAGGCCCATAAAATCTACCGGGGAGAGGCAAATTTCAGCCTTTAATCTTATCAACCATTTTTCAACAAAAAGCCCTTGACAAAGGGTTTTTTGTTGTATATAATGCCCGCAGGTTCTTCCTTAAGCGTCGAATTTTAAAAAAATAATCCACAAAAAATTCTCTAAATTTACCTAAAAAATCAAACTTTTTTGGAGAAAAACAGAGGGTTTTAACTGACTAAAGGCCTTAAGACATCGGGAAGCTGATAATCTTTAAGGCAAACAGCAATTGAAGTCCGCTGTTTTTTGTTCTAAATAAGAACAAGAAAGAACTTTGACAGTTGAATAAAGTGATAAGAAGCACCAAAATATAAGTTAATTCTTTTGAGCAAAGGTGGACTAATTAAGGCTGTCCATCTTAACTTCCGAACTCTTGGAAGTTGAAACAATAAAATGCCTTATCTTAAATGAGAGTTTGATCCTGGCTCAGGATGAACGCTGGCGGCGTGTCTAAGGCATGCAAGTCGATCGTGTCAAGCTTTTAGCTTGATGCGAGGCAAACGGGAGAGTAACACATTAGTAACCTACCCCTAACTCGGGCATAACTCGGAGAAATCCGAGATAATACCCGATAGTCATTGCGCATTAATTGCGTAATGTAAAGTTCCGACGGTTAGGGAGGGGCTTATGGACCATCAGCTTGTTGGCGGGGTAACGGCCCACCAAGGCTTTGACGGTTAGCGGGTGTTAGAGCATGACCCGTCTCACTGGGACTGAGATACTGCCCAGACTCCTACGGGAGGCTGCAGTCAAGAATATTCCGCAATGGCCGCAAGGCTGACGGAGCGACGCCGCGTGCAGGAAGAAGCCCTTCGGGGTGTAAACTGCTTTTATCAGGGACGAATTCGTGACGGTACCTGAAGAATAAGGGGCTGCTAACCTCGTGCCAGCAGCAGCGGTAATACGAGGGCCCCAAGCGTTATCCGGATTTATTGGGTGTAAAGCGTCCCCAAGCGGTCCGGTAAGTTTTTGGTTAAATCCCCGAGCTCAACTCGGGGGCCGCCAAAAAAACTGCCAGACTAGAGATCGGTAGAGGCAAGCGGAATGGCCGGTGTAGTAGTAAAATGCGTTGATATCGGCTAGAACACCAACAGCGAAGGCAGCTTGCTAGAACGAATCTGACGCTCATAGGACGAAAGCGTGGGTAGCGAATGGGATTAGATACCCCAGTAGTCCACGCTGTAAACGATGGGCACTGAACATTGGAAGTTTCGACCCTTCCAGTGTTGTCAACCTAAGCTAACGCCTTAAGTGCCCCACCTGGGGAGTACGGCCGCAAGGCTAAAACTCAAAGGAATTGACGGGAGTCCGCACAAGCGGTGGAGCATGTGGTTTAATTCGACAATAAGCGAGGAACCTTACCAGGGCTTGACATTCTGGGAATCCCGGTGAAAGTCGGGAGTGCCGCAAGGAACCCAGTAACAGGTGCTGCATGGTTGTCGTCAGCTCGTGTCGTGAGATGTTGGGTTAAGTCCTTTAACGAGCGCAACCCCTACTCTATGTTAAATATTCATAGAGAACTGCCTCGGATAACGGGGAGGAAGGTGGGGATGACGTCAAATCAGCATGGCTCTTACGCCCTGGGCCACACACGTGCTACAATGGCGAGTACAAAGGGTTTGCCAAACCGTAAGGTGGAGCTAATCCCATCAAAACTCGTCTCAGTTCGGATTGAGGTCTGCAATTCGACCTCATGAAGCTGGAATCGCTAGTAACCGTGAATCAGCTACGTCACGGTGAATACGTTCTCGGACTTTGTACACACCGCCCGTCACGTCAAGAGAGTCGGTGGTACCCGAAGGCTGGCTATTTGGCCGGACGAAGGTAAAATCGATGATAGGGACGAAGTCGTAACAAGGCATCCGTAGCGGAAGCTGTGGATGGATCACCTCCTTTCTAGGGAGATAGACTCTTTAAATTTTTAAAATTTAAAGACTAAGTGGTCGGCTCGACTAAATTTGCTTTGGCAAATTTAGCGGGAAGAATTAACTGGCTTCTATCACTTTACTTAGCTGTCAAACAGAAGGCTGCGGCTTGTTAGCCGCAGCTTATTTTGTTAGAATTTAATACATAGTAAACTTGCCGGATGCCCTCACCGACTTAAAGCGTAAGCGAAAGGAGGTGAAAAAGGAAGAATTTGATATATAATAAATATTTGCCGAATTCGAGCCGAAGGCTGGAATGAGGCAAAAGAGGAGGAATGCCACGGAAGCTGAAGTCCCGACGATATGTCGGGACGAAAGCTGAAGTGCAATTCCGACGAGCCGCGGTAGCTTAAGTGGTAGACCTGCCCGACGCCAAAAAACTAAATACTCTTTTAAAACATTAATACGATAATCCCCTGGTGCCGCCATTAAGCCGCGGTAGCTCAGTGGTAGAGCGTTTGCCTGAAGAGCAAAGCGTCGGTGGTTCAATTCCGCCCCGCGGCACCAGGGGGAGATTGTCCATTTTAAAAGAGTAATTACTTAGGCTTTGGCAGGCGGGGCGTTTGCCTGCCTGTCCGCCGAAATCTTGAGGCGAAGCCGAAAGATATAGGCGGAAAGAGCAAAGCGTCGGTGGTTCAATTCCGCCCCGCGGCACCATCATTCTTCACTCCTTTGGAGTTTCGGATGATTCTATTCTTTAGGGCGACTAGCTCAGTTTCCGCCAGAGGCGGACCCGCCTTTGGCGGGGGTTAGAACATATAAAATTTAGCTACTTTAATTTATATAAAACAAAAAATACCTTTAGGGCGACTAGCTCAGTTGGTTAGAGCGCGTCACTGATAATGACGAGGTCAATGGTTCGATTCCATTGTCGCCCACCATAAAGTATTTGCTCGCTTCGTCCCGCTTAGCGGGACTTCACTATAATCCTGAAGTGAAGCGACATAGGAGCTTCTACTTCAGGGCGCAAAACTTTATGGTTTCGCCAAACAAAATAAAAATTATAATCCTGAAGTGAATGAACAAAGTGAATTCTACTTCAGGACAAAAAACTTAAAGATAGCCATAATTCCGGTTTAGCCGGTTTTTTTGTTATTTTTATATGGAAAAACTTCAATAAAAAGAGTATAATATAAACATTATGCTGATTTATCTACTCTTTATCATTGGCTTTATCATCCTGATTAAAGGCGCTGATTTATTAGTGGAAGGCGCTTCGGCCATCGCCAAAAAATTCAAAATTTCCAACCTGGTCATCGGTTTAACGGTGGTTGCTTTCGGCACTTCCATGCCGGAAATGTTCGTCAACCTCTTTGCCAGCGTCTCCGGTAATTCAGCCATCGCCATCGGCAACATCCTGGGCTCCAATATCGCCAATATTCTGCTGATTCTGGGCATTGCCGCCCTTATCTATCCTTTAAAAGTAACCAAAGGCACCGTCTGGAAAGAAATTCCCTTAAGTTTGCTGGCCGCCTTAATGATCGGGGTTATGGCCAACGACATCAGGCTTGACCAGGGCCCAATGGATGTTTTAACCCGAACTGACGGGCTGGCCCTGATTGGTTTCTTTATTATTTTTATTTTTTATTCTTTCAGCATCGCCAAAAACCAAACCGATACCGGTTCCGTTTCTGCCCCCGGGAATTTAAGTTTTAAGAAGTCAATCATCTTCATTATTATCGGCCTGGCGGGTTTAGGTTTGGGCGGCAAGTGGATTGTTGACGGCGCCATGTCCCTGGCTTTAGCCTTTGGCGTCAGCCAATCATTAATCGGTCTGACGATTGTGGCCGTGGGCACTTCTTTGCCCGAACTGGCCACTTCGGCCATGGCCGCTTACAGAAAAAACGCCGACATTGCCGTGGGCAACATCGTGGGTTCAAACATCTTCAACATCTTCTGGATTTTAGGTTTAAGTTCAATAATCAAACCCCTGCCTTTTACTCCGCAAAATAGTCTGGATATCGGGATGGCTATTTTAGCCACCATCATGCTTTTTGCCTGGATGTTCATAGGCAAAAGAAGAATTCTGCAACCGTGGCAGGGCATGGTTTTTATAATGGTCTATTTCGCCTACATTATCATTTTAATTTTTCAAAATGAACTTACTTAAGCCGGTTCTTAAAACTTGATTTTAAAAACAATAAATGCTATCTTAAGATGCACTTTATTTGTTTTCGGGGATTGGCCTAATTGGCTAAGGCGCATGCTTTGGGAGCATGAGAGTCCGGGTTCGAGTCCCGGATCCCCGACCAACTTAAACTTTTTTCAAAAGCTCTGCTGGATTTTGCCATTTATGTTATAATAATTTTGTATGATTAAAATGAAACGAAAGATTTTTAGTCTTGCGATTCTCGTCTTTTTCTCTTTATGGTTTGCCGGCAATATTGTTTTAGCCGAGGCGCTGCCGGCCGGCTCAACTATCCCCAAACTGCCCAAGACCGCCAACGATCCCGTTCTTTCCAACGGCAAAATTTATCCTTTTTGGGGACCAGTCTGCCAACGCTACACTTACTCGGTAATATATGCCGACAAAGAAGGCCGCGCGCCGGAATATGTCCAAATCTATTTCAACGGCAAAATGCTGGAGATGGAAAAAGAAAACCCGTCCGCGAACGATTATCAAAAGGGTGTTAAATACATTTATCAAAACGTTCCTAAAAAAATTGGCTCAAATTTTTACTATTTTGAGGCCTCAAACGGTTTGGGCAAAGCCAGGGCTTCAATTATTGATTCGCCGGACAACGGTCCGGTGCTTTTCGACGCCGATTTTAAACACAATGAAATTGTTTTAATTGATGCGGTCGCCGGCAAACAAGCCTGGCGCTATTCTACGGGCGAAGAATGGATAGGCGCCGTCGCTCTCTCCGACGACGGCCAATATCTGGCGGCGCAAACCTCCAATCATATTTATTTCTTTGCTACTGGCAAAAATGAGCCGCTTTGGGATTATCAGAGCCCGGCTAAGGGCGCTATCGGCGGAGACGTCAAAGGCGGAGTGGCGATTTCAGCCGACGGCCAAAAAATATTTGCCGCCCTAAACGGCAAGGCGCTGATGTTTGAAAAAAACTCCAATAAACCGGTTTGGACATATAATTTGGAGGCAAACGGAGGCGGGGCTTATGGCGTGGATATCGCCAAAAACGGCCAATCTGCCGCCGTCGCTATGGCCGGGTCCGAATCAGATCAAAATTCAAATGTCTTAATATTATTTGATTCTAAGGGTAAAAAACTCTGGCAATACCACTCTTCGGGCAATTGGCATGAAGTCAATCTTTCGGCTGACGGCTCTTATCTAGCGGGTTCGACCGGCTGCCCGGACCGACGGGGCTATCTTTTTTCAAAAAATTCAGCCGAGCCGATAATCAAAACGGAGCCGCTGTCCAAAGAATCTCCGATTGACGAAGCCAGAATTTCAGCCGACGGCAGTTTGATTGCTTACGGAGTCGAATCCGGCTATGGCGCCATAGTGCTGATGGACAAAGAGACTAAGCAAATTGTCTGGAAATATGAGACGGCGCAGGGCAGATCAGTGCGGGCGCTGGCCATGACGCCGAACGGTGAATTGATCGGCGCCGGCACTTTTGGCGGAGATATCTTAATATTTAATAAAAATTCGAATAACCCGATAGAGCGATTAAAAATCAACTCGGCCATTGGCGCCTTTGACATAGCTGACGACGGCTCCTTTTTCGCTGCCGGTTCAGCCGATAAAAAAGTCCGTATCTACGACAAGGGGGCGGGCAGGGCTAAGGCGGAGCTGGCGCTCAATGAATACGTCGGCGAACTGGATATATCCGGCAATGGAAAATTTATCGCCGCCGGAACCAGCGGCTCGGTCTACTTTTTTGAAACCATTATTGATCTGAATAACGTCCAAACTGCCGCCTGTGAAAAAATTATTGAACCGCCGGCAGAAGACACCGGTTTGTTTGGCGGACAAAATGGCGGAAACGCAAACGTAGCAGAAATAAATAACCATGACCAAGCGGCTGATTCCAAAACATCTTTGGCTCTGCCGGCAGTCATGGCCATTATTAGCGCGGGATTATTTTTTATTTTGCTGGTTGCTTACATTATTTTTTGCTACAGGCGAAGTCTGCCGTACAAAAAAATGTTGGTTGGAGCCGGCCTTCTTCTTACCTTGGCTTCTTTGGGAACAGCGTTCTATTTTTGGAAAAATGAAAAAACCGCCAATATTCAAAATACTATTAAAAATACGCTGTCGGGCGAAAGTCTTTGCGGCAACGCCCTATGCGAACCTGATTTAGGCGAAAATAAAAACAATTGCCCAAAAGATTGTTTAAATAGTGAGGAGTAAATAAACCCGCGGGTGTAGCACAATGGCTAGTGCGCTTGCCTTCCAAGCAAGATACGAGGGTTCGATTCCCTTCACCCGCTCCAGACGGAAAATTGCGATTTTGAAAGCGCGATTTTCCATTCATTTAGGGCTTGAAAGCTCACAATTTTGTTTCGGAGAGTCCAGTTCGAGCCGATTTTTTGCAAGAAGCTTCGCTTCTCTTCCAAATTTTCAGAATCAATCAGGGAATTAGCTTGATGAGCCGATAAAATGAAATTTCTCATCGGTTCGAGCCAATAATTTCCCTTTCGCCCAAAATCAGCCAATTTCTGTTTCAAGGCTGTTTTTTGATTCAGCAGTTTTTCTTTCTTCTCTTTGTATTCAGAAAGTGAAATGGTGTTTTCTAACTGCATATCCAAAAGCCTGGAAACCTTGTTTTCAATATCAGAAAGTTCCTTTTCCGCATTTTGGGCGAAAGGGAAATTATTGGCTCATGTGTTCCTTCATAAATTTCATTTTTAAACTGGAAGAGTCCGTAGTAAAAAGGATTTTGCAACATTCTTTGAATTCTAGATAATGGCAAAATACTTTTTGATCTTCGGCTCATCAAGCCTAAAGAAAGCGCCAATTTTTGGATTTTATCTAAAGTGAATTTACCGGTGGCGTATTCCTCAAAGAGTTTGGCAACAAGCTGCCAATTTTTGGGGTCTTTGAGGATTGCGTGGTTTCGCAGTTCATTGGTATAGCCAATAGGCGCATAGCCTGGATAAACGCCGTTTCGGAGCTTCTGGCGCAGTCCTCGCTTAATGTTCTCTGAAAGATTATCAATGTAATATTTGGATTGCCCAAAAGCGATCGAAAGCATAAAAAGTCCCTGTGGAGTTTTATCAAACCAAAAAGTTGGGAATTTTAGCATTTCCAATTTGCCAGTGTCCAACAAATTTATGATTTTTCCAGCGTCCACCGCATTTCTCGCTAATCTATCGGGATGCCACGCTAAAATTCCCATGGCTTCGCCTTTCTCAATGCCAGAAATCATTTGCTCAAAAATATCACGGCCAGGCTTTTTGGCGGATTTTGTTTCGATGAATTCGCGAACAATAGAAAGATTTTCTTTCTCGGCAAATTCCCGCACTTCGGTTAGTTGCGCTTCAATGGACAAGACTTGGCGTTCCGCTTCGTCCGTTGATTTTCTGGCATAGAGAAAAAACTTTTTGGTTTGGATCATAGTTTTGTATTGATTATATTAAATCGCTTTTGGGCAAAATTGGCGCTTTCTTTTTTATTCTGAAAATTTGGAAGTTTCGCCAATGGCGAAAATGCAAAAAATCGGCTGTTGAATTTCATTCAACCTTGAGCTTCGCTCAAACGAACTGGACTCTCCGAAACAAAATTGTGAGCTTTCAAGCCCTAAATGAATGGAAAATCGCGCTTTCAAAATCGCAATTTTCCGTCTGGAGCTGTTTTTATGCGGAAGCTCGAACTTTTTTTGAAAAGAATTTTTAATTTTCCGCTCGGGCGGGCAAAAAGGGAAAGGGTCTGGGAAAAGGAATTTTTGCCCGCCCTCGCTTTCAGATTCCGATTTTTCCGCCGCCG
>DATDUR010000024.1:0-4762 GCA_035290305.1 Patescibacteria group bacterium | reverse complement strand
CTCCCTGATTTTGGGACATTGAAGGTTAATCTGCCAATCATTTCAATGGGTGATGGCCGGCCCAAAGTCACCATTATTGCGGGTATGCACGGTAATGAAAGGACCGGTTTGTTAGTTATGAAAAGTCTTTTTCAATCCTTAAATCTTACAAAGGGTCAGATTGATTTCATTCCTTCGGCTAATCCGATGGCTCAAGCCCTGATAATAAGGGATTTTCCCAATATGTTAGATGGTCATACTAATTTAAATAGAAACTTCCCGGGCAAAGAAAATGATGAATATGGCCTAATTAACGCCAAAAAACTAACAGAGACGGTTAAGGACAGCGATTTGGTTATTGATTTGCATACCTTTAGCCTGCCCTGTCCAATAGTGGCAATTTTAGCTGATGGCCCCGAAGAAGTCCTTGATAAATCACGGGAATTAATAAAATTGCTTGGTCCGGACATAATCTGGAGAGTAAACACGGAAAAAAAACATGAACAAGAATTTACCGGAACACTAGGCTGTTATCTTCATCAACAGGGAATAAACTTTATAGGCATTGAACTGCCAAAAATTTTCAGAGTTAAAGAAAGTCAGATAAACCGAGTGATTGAAGGTATTAACAGGATTTTAAGCCATCTGGGAATGCAAGCCGAGCTCCCGATTAAACCAAATAATGAGATTCCGATTTATGACAGATTTCCTTATGTCAGGTCATTAAAATCAGGATTATTTACTGCTTCAAAAAAATTGCTTGATTCAATAAAATCTGGTGAAGTAGTCGGTGAATTGTTAAATCTGTATAATTTTTCCACCGAACCGGTTATTTCTCCGTATGACGGAAAAATCATTATTTTACTTGATCAAGATTTTGTAAGAACGGGTGATAAACTATTTTCGGTCGCTCAAGAGATTTCTTAATTTTTTAAAAAATTCAACTGCTCTTTTAAAAAGAGGTGGACTATGAACGAAGTTCAGTTGCTTAAAATCGCTCAAGATCTTGTCAAACTCCTAACTAAGCTTGATATTAGTTACGGCGACATGAATGGCTTCTCCATGCAGGTAAGTCCGGATATTTTTCTGCTTACCGCCGAAGAACGTTTGGCTCTGGAACAACGAGGACCCTACTTTTGGGAGTGGCTGGCTGGTCTCAACCAACTTTACCGGAACAGTCTGACCAATCCCCGACTTGATTTTGCCCGTCAATTGCTGGAAGCCGGACTGACCGAAGAGTTGGTGGCCTTCCAGAGAAACTGCTTAGACGAATATCCCTGGCTAATGAGGGCCGACCAACCGTCACTTACCTCTGTCTGCGAGGTTCAGGTGCCCATGTCCATGGCGGGCTGGGGCTTTGTTACCGGCGCCGCCGTCGCTTATCAGGCGGTGGTTAAAACCAACGGCCGGACCAACATCTTCCCATCCCTGGCCAAAAAATTCTATCAAGGCCTGGGTTTTGCTTCGGGAAAGGATCGGCCAGTGGTTTTTATTCCGTGGTCAGCCAAAACCGACTATCGCCGGATTCAACAATTCATTACCCAACATTTTCAAGGGTTGGGCCTTAAGGTTATATCTCGGGACATAGTCGACTTGGCTGATCCGGCTATTTTAGGAGATATTGACATTATCTACGTCTCATCCAAACATCGCTGCGATCCCCGGACCAGTCGTTTGTTGCTTAAAGCGATTGAATACGGGGTAAGGGTTGAGCCGCCAATGAATCTGCTCTCTGATCAAAAGGTTTCGATGATTTTCCCCTTCCTCGAGGCGACCTGGGATTATTTCAGCGACAATGTCAGATCTTTGTTCGCCCCGACCGTGTTAATCCAGGAAGGAGCCGCCATTACCGCCGCCAACGGTCAACTGATGACCGTGGACGAAGTGTTTCATTCACCGGTTTCCGTCAGGAAAGGATTCATCGTTAAGTATGCCGGCATTGACCCTAAACTGAAAAGCGGCGGAGCGGCAGTATTTCGACTTGACGGTTCCAATAAAAAATCAGCGGATTTCTTTTCCTATCTGATGCGACAAAGTCGTCAAGGTGCCGCCTGGATTCTTCAAGTTAATTCGGCCGATCGGCGTCCGGTGACTTTCATGGACAGAAACACTGGGTCTTTAGAAACCAAAGACATGTATTACCGTTTCAATCCCTTCTATCTTAGAAGTCCCGATGGACAGATAGACTTAGTTGGGGCCGGAATTTGTCTAAGGGATCAGTGGAAAGTACATGGCCACCCCGATACGGTATTCCAAGAAGTCCGATTCTTGACTTCATAAAACCTCCATCTACAAGGTTCCTCCACGGGAACCTTTTTTATTACAAAAATAAAAAAACAGCTGAAAGTCATCAGCTGTTGAAAAAATTGACTTGCGACGAAGAGGAACTCCTTCGTCTTTCCCGGCGGAGATTGGTAATCGCGGCAGGTAACAGAATAAGGATAATCATGCCGAACATTGGAGCGAGTAATTCCGGATACCCCTCCGTTTTGTTGGCTTTGATGACAAGGTATAAAACCGGCGAGCCTGCCAATGAGACAATCAAAATTCTTACGCACGCCAAAGAATGGCAATTACACCATCTCTGGAATTTATTCACTTGATTTTCCGAAGAGTCCATCTCAACTCCCTCCTTCCGTTAAAATTAAAGTGCTTTTACTTATTTTCAATGTATTATTTTATAACCAATTTGTCAACCCAACCCGCCGAGCCGGCGGGTGAGCCCTTGACTAATTTATCGTTTTTGATTAAATTAAGTTCTTAGTTCTTTCCTTTACAAGGAGGGTTTATGTCAAGTCAATCGGAACTTGCTAAAAGAGCCGGCGAGTTGCTGCCTAAGGGCTGGATATTAATGACTTTCGACGAACTGTTCAGGTATTTAAAGCCTTATAATGCCGGCCGGCTGCTTATCATTTTCAGCGCTTACCCCAACGACCAGCCGCTTAATAAAGTGATTCTTAGTTTACTGGAAGCCATGCCTCCTATTATTGAGGACTGGCTGGAGGTAAATAAAAGATTCGGCTGGTTGCCGGCCATTCACGAGCTGTGCTGGAGAAAAATCCAGGCCGGCAATTGGCATGAAGTGGATTTTAACTTATTATACCACCTCTATTACTCCACTAAGGATCCCGAGTTAAAACGAAGAGCTTTAGACGCCATGCGCCAAAAGCTCCAGCGATCTCCAATCCCGACACCGGCTTAAAGGTGTCGGTTTTTTTCTTCTTTAAAATTTATTAAAGACGGTTTTAAAACGATTTTTAATTTATCCGGAACTTTTCAATCTTTTATTAATGAACTTTTCAATATAATCCATCATTTCACCTTTGGCTTCGGCCGGACTTTCGGCCACCCAGACGGCAAAATTGTAAAGCTCCTGATGGTCGGCCTTGAGCCATTTATCATTTAAATACAAAAAGATTAACAAGCTGGTCACGGCCAGCCGTTTATTGCCGTTTTGAAAAGGATGATTTTTGATTAATAAATAGAACAAGGCCGCCGCTTTGCCGGTCAAACCCCGGTAAAGATCCTGGCGATTGAATTTCTGAAAAGGAACTTTAACGCAACTTTCCAGAATATTGGGATACCTGGTTTCAAAAGGAGGAATGGGCTCGTTCCAGCTCATGGTTTTAACGGCCAGGGTATGGGCGATGTATTTGATGGTTTCAACGGAAATGCTTTTTATCATAATCCCTACTCCTTGCCTAATTTCTTAAGCACGTCGCCGTATTGCCTGATAACCTCAACCACCCCGCTCTCAATCCGCTTTTTAAGCTTTTCGGTAAGTTCAGTCGTTGCCAGCTCTTTAACTTCACCGGCATTAATGATGTAATTACGCCCGACTTTTTCGGCTTTAAGCTGGCCCTTTTTAATCTTTTTAAAAACGGCAATCCGGCTAATCTGTAAGAGATCGGCCAATTCCTTAACGCTATAATATTGTTTTTTGGCGGTTTTCATATATTGTTAACTTATACTTATAGATTAACATATGTTAACCTGCCTGTCAATGGTTAACAAAAAATAGTTTTTTTATCCCTTTTTACTCTTTACTCGGCAGGTTGACATTTTTGCCAAAATAGACTATAGCTTATGAAGAAGTTGAACCTTAACTATTTTGAGGGGGATGTATGAGTACCAGATTGGGCACGTTTTCGGTTTGTTTATTGGCGGCCGCGCTGGTGATTTTGGCCGGTTGCGCGAAAGAAGAAGACTGGCAAGAAAATGATTTTGACTACCAATACTATCTGAATAGCCTGGAGACCTTCCGGGCAGAAGTATTAACAATTGAAACCATTGATTACAACGGGGACGGGAGATCTGATTTGCATCTGCAAGTTTTGAGCCAGGGCAAGCAACATACCCTGGTTGTCACTTTCAGGCAATATCCCATCGAAGAAAGCTACCGTAAGTATCTCGTCAATCCCCGCTGGAATAAAGAATCAACCAATCCCCTGACCTTTCTTCAGACTCATCTCCGGCCCGGCTCAAAAATAATGATTCCCACTTCAAAATCATTTAATCGTCAGGAAGATATAGACTACCGCTTTATCTATCTGGAGGGAGATAGTTTCAACTTTCCGGAAAACATTTAACCTGCCGCTGGCGGGCCATAACGGAACCAATTTCAACCCGGTTCCGTTTTTTATTTGGGCATTCCCACCCAAATGGTACAAAGATATATAATACAGTTGTCTAACCATTAATCTTTGTACTATTATGTATCTACTAAAGCAGGTCCCTTCGGAGGCCCAGATTAAGAAGTGTTTGCGAAAAGCTGTCTTTGGTA
>DATDUR010000023.1:0-5620 GCA_035290305.1 Patescibacteria group bacterium | reverse complement strand
ACGGCCCTGATGGATACGGGCCATGAAGAAATGATGCTGACTCCGCCCCCGCCGGCCTTAATCAGCAAAAAATCCACTTTCTATTTTCATCCGGAAGACGAAGAAGAAGCGGCCAGGCATAAGCTGGATACTGCCGGTTTTGGGCCAAAGAGAAAATATTCTTTAGACAAGATTATCGTAAAAATCATTGAAAATTATGATTTAAAATTGACCGAGACTTTGCGCCAGAGGTTAAGAAAAGCGATTTACAGTTTTTTAAGGGATAGCCGCACCGTCATTGACGCCATTGACGTTTTAAAAAGAAGCCACGAACAGGGCGGCTTGAATTTAACCGCCGGGACGGTAGCCAGCCTAAGCGAATTTTTAAAAGAAGTTAAAAAGAAAATTAACGAACAGGGCGGCGAGGTAATTGACGAGCAGTTGGAAGAAAACAGAACCGCGGTAAAGTATCTGCGCCCCCAGGGGCCTTTTAAGAAACCGGCTCAATCGCCAAAATCCGCGCCCGAGCCGGCCGTTGATTTAAGCCAAAGTCCTAAACCGGTGCCTCATGTAAGCCAGGCGGCTGCCGGCGTTCCGGCAATCAGCCCGGCTAAACCGGCCGAGCCCACAGAGGTTGGCGACAGGTTGAATTTTAAAACCTCCCAGTTAAGAAGGCCGCCGGTTAGAAAAGGCCAGGCCGTGGATGACGTGAAAAGGGAATTAAGGCTGACGGGGCCGGTGGATGAACTAGCCAAGCTGAATTTGGAAACTTTCAGAAGGTTAGGCAAAGATACGACCGGCCGGGCGGCCAAGATTATCGCTAAAGTAAATTCACTGCAGGATGAATCTTTGGCTAAAAAGGCGGTCGGCCTTAAGGCCTGGCGCCAAAGCCCGCTTCATAAAATGTACGTTTCTCTGGGTCAGGCCAGCATGGAAAACAACGTCAGCGTGGAGGAAATCATCAAGCAGTACGCCGCTTCCGGCAAGCAGATAATTACTTTTGAGGAATTTGAAGCGATTTCCGACATTAACAGGAATTTAAGATTTTAGTTTCATCATTAATCATTAGTCCATGAAGCAATTCACCGTGCCGCAATTTATTGACGTGGAAGACAAGATTATCGGGCCGATTACCACCCGGCAGTTTATTATTATCATCGTGGCCGGCATTGTTTTGTTTTTGGAATATAAATTATCCGACCTCGCCCTGTTTATTATCATAGGTCTGCCCACCGTGTTGTTGTTCGGCGTTTTCGCTTTCGTCAAAATCAACGGGGTGCCGTTTCATTTTTTCGCCTTAAACATCGTTACTACGCTCAAAAAGCCGGCTTTAAGGGTTTGGCAGCGGCAGGTTGTTGTGCCTAAAAATCTGGGGGAATTGGAAAAACACAAAGAGAAGCAAGCGGCCGAGTCGGTTGTGGCCAGGAGCCGGCCGCCGGTTACCAAATCGCGGTTATCGGATTTATCCATTATCGTGGATACCGGCGGAGTTTATTCGGGCGATAAGCTAGGTCCAAGACCTTAATTCATAATATCAGCGGTTATGAAAAAAAACAGCAATAAAGTAAATCAGGCCACCCAGAATTTTTTGAATATCGCCGAAATTAAAGACGACACGGTGGTTTTAAAAGACGGCGGCGTCAGAGCGGTTTTGCTGGTTTCTTCCGTCAATTTCGCTTTAAAGGGACAAGACGAGCAGAATGCCTTAATCCAGGCTTACGTGGGTTTTCTTAATTCCATTAATTTTCCCCTGCAGATAGTCATTCAATCCAGAAATTTAAACATTGACGGCTACTTAGGCAAATTGAAAAACATTGAAAAGGAGCAGACCAATGAATTGCTGCGGCGGCAGATCGCCGATTATACCGATTTTTTGCGGGAACTTTTGGACCTCGGCCAGATTATGACCAAAAAATTTTTCGTGGCCGTGCCTTTCAGCGGCGTCAGCCAGGAAAAGAAGAAGTTTTTTTCTCAATTGGCCGATGCTTTGTCTCCGGCCAGAACCATTAGTTTAAGCAAGAAAAGATTTGAAAATTACAAAGACGAACTGGATAAAAGAGTGGATTACGTGGCTTCGGGCCTGTCCAGCATGAGTTTAAAAACGGTTCGGCTGGATACCCAGAGTTTAATTGAGCTTTATTACAATACTTATAATCCGGAACTGGCGGAAGTCCAAAGGCTGACGGACGTAAGCAAGGTCAGGGTTGACGAATAAAAGATTAAGTCCCAGCCTAGCCTTTGGCTGACATTAAGTCCATTAAGTCGCTTTTGACTTAACATTTAACACTTAACATTTAACACTTAACACTTAACACTTCGTTATGCTTAACCCTTAATTAGTCAACAACATAACTTCAAGATACAACATTCAATATACAAATTATGGCATTTAAACCCGGACAATTAGCGGCAGAGGCCAAAGAGCGGGCGGTTGAACAAGGACAGCGCGCCCGCCGGCCGATTAAATCCAGCGAAGCCAAAGAAATTCTGGAAGCGGAAAAAGTTTATCGCGAGGGCGTTACTTCCATCAAGGATTTAATCGCGCCGGCCAGCATGAGGATAGAACCTCGTTTGGTTGAGCTTAACGGCAGGTATTTAACCACCCTGTTCGTGGTTAATTATCCCAGATACATCAGCGTGGGCTGGTTCGCGCCGGTCATCAATTATAATTCGCCTTTGGACATCTCCATGTTTTTTTACCCGGTAAAATCGGAGATAATTTTGAAACAGCTTAAAAACAAGGTCGGCGCCCTGGAGGCCCAGCTGATGGCCGACCGGGAAAAAGGCGCGCCCCGCGATCCCATCCGGGAAACGGCCTTGCAGGATATTGAACAATTGCGGGACAATTTAACCCAGGGCACGGAAAAGTTTTTTCAGTTCGCCCTCTATGTCGCCATTTACGCCGACAGCAAAGAGGAGCTGGAAATTTTAACCGAGAAGATAGAATCGCTCTTCGGTTCCAAGCTGGTTTATTCCAAGCGGGCGCTGTATCAGGCCGAACAGGGCTTTAATTCGTGCCTGCCCATCGGCACCGATGAATTGCAGATTTCTTTTAACATGAATTCCTCGCCGGTGGCCTCTTCCTTTCCCTTCATCTCCTCGGAACTTACTTCGGACGACGGCATTTTATACGGCATCAACCGGCACAACAACAGCCTGATAATTTTTGACCGTTTCAGCCTGCAGAACCCCAATTCCGTGGTTTTTGCCACTTCCGGCGCGGGCAAGAGCTATGCCATCAAACTGGAAGTTTTAAGAAGCCTGATGCTGGGCGTGGAGGTGATGATTATTGACCCGGAAAACGAATACAAGCATCTGGCGGATTCGGTCGGCGGAGCCTACATCGGCATTTCCCTAAATTCCCAAAGCAAGCTTAATCCTTTTGATTTGCCCAGAGCCATCGGCGAAGATTCTTCCGCCGCCGACATCATCAGAAGCGCCGTCATTACCCTAAAGGGCTTAATGAGGCTGATGCTGGGCGATTTGAGCCATGAAGAGGATTCCGTCATTGACCGGGCGCTGTTGGAGACTTACGCCAAAAAAGACATTACCGCCGAGAGCGACTTGTCGCGGATTGAACCGCCCTTGATGAGCGATTTTCAGGAAGTCTTGGGCGGCATGGCCGGCGGCGAAGATTTGGTTTTGCGGCTGCAGAAATACACCGAGGGCACTTTTGCCGGCCTGTTCAACAGCCCGACCAACATTGACGTCAACAACCAGCTGATTTGTTTTTCGGTCAGGGATTTGGAAGACGAGCTCAAGCCGATTGCCATTTACACCATCGTCAATTACATCTGGAATACCGTTCGTTCGGAATTAAAAAAGAGGATTTTGATTATTGACGAGGCCTGGTGGCTGATGCAACGCGAAGACAGCGCCAAGTTTATTTTCGCTTTGGTCAAGCGCTGCCGCAAGTATTATCTGGGCGTCACCACCATCACCCAGGACGTCAATGATTTTTTGCGTTCGCCTTACGGCCAGGCGATTGTCACCAACTCGGCTTTGCAGCTGTTGCTGAAGCAGTCGCCGGCGTCCATTGATATCATTCAAAAAACTTTTCTTTTAACCGAAGGGGAAAAATATCTACTGCTGGAAGGCAACGTCGGCGAAGGCATCTTTTTTGCCGGCGACAAGCACGTGGCCATTTTAATCAAAGCGTCTTACACCGAAGACCAGGTTATTACTTCGGACCCCAAACAGCTTTTGGAACTGGAAGAGGCCAAGCGGGAATTTGAACAACAAGAGCGGGCCGGCGCCGATTAGGATTGAGGATTGATGATTGATGATTGAGGATTTATATACGGCAAGTTACAAGATAGCTTTAAAATTATCAATTTAAAATTTTCAATTTTTATTTAATTTTAAAATTTTTTAATTAAAACTTTATTAGAAATTAAAAATTATCGGCCCAAGGCCGACCAGCCTCGGGCTGGGAAATTAATTCTATGTCAAAAAAAAGAATAGTTCTTATTATCATCGTCGTGGCGATAGTCGGCCTGGCCGTGGCCCTGGTATTAGTTGACCCCGCTTTTTTCAGCGGCCAAAACAATGCTCCGGGCGCCGATAACGCTCCAGCCGCCGATTCCAGGGATTACGTTAAAAACACCAGCGACGGCGAAAGTCAAACGGACACGACTTCTCCGGCGCCGGCGCCTACGCCGGCGGCTCAATCGGCCATGGCCACGGCCAGAATTTTTGCCGAAAGGTACGGCAGTTATTCTTCGGATTCCAATTTTGTCAATCTGGACGAACTGGAGCCTTTGGCCAGCGCCCAGCTGATGGCCGAATTAGAGCGGCTTAAGGCGGCGGCGGATTTTAGCCAGGGTTTTTACGGCGTTTCTTCCAAGGCTTTAAAAGTGGAAGCGACGATTTTGGATGAAGCCGTGGGCGCGGCCGAGATTAAGGTCAATTTGCAAAGAGAAGAAACCAGGCAAAACAGCCAGCCCTTTGTTTATTATCAGGACATTATTTTGTCTTTAATCCGCTCGGGCGATGCCTGGCTGGTTAATCGGGCCGAGTGGCAATAATTATGGCCGAAGAAGCTTTAGAAAATATGGAGGCCGGCGGGGATGACGGCGCTTTTGACCGGGTCAGGCAGTTACGGAGCGAAAAAAGAAAGAGCCGGCTGGAAGGGGCTAAAGATAAGATTGACCAGGCTAAATTGGCGCTGGAAAACATCAAGCGGGTCCGCAAGATATTAAAAGCCATTAATTATATCAGCGCGGCCACCCTCGTCGGTTTGGTTATCGCTTTTTTAAAGATGAACGTGGAATTGGTTTTGTTCGGGGTGGAAGGCATTCCGCTTTTAAGCGGTCTGGGCAAGAATTTGGGTTTTAAAGAAAACTGGTCGCCTCTTACTTTGGCCGAATTTCTTATCCTGTTGCTTATCTGGGTCATTTTATTCATCATCGGCGGTTTTATCTTTTTTGTAATTTATTTTTATTCGGAATGCAACGTTTGGAAGATTTTTATCGGTTTATTTGATAAAGGACTTTGTTCCATTTGGGGATTATAAATTTATCTGACTATATGAATCAAAATTTAAAAAGAATTTTTACCATCGTTGGCTTGGTTTTAGCCGTTTGCTTGATTGCTTTCGGTATTTACTATTTGTTCTTCCGGCCGATTACTCCGGCCGGCC
>DATDUR010000022.1:0-12666 GCA_035290305.1 Patescibacteria group bacterium | reverse complement strand
ATAAATCGGCTCAAGCGGGTTATCAGCCCCAGGTTATTTTGGCCGGCCGGAAGATTAACGACGCCATGCCGGCTTACGTGGTGGAGCAGACTTTAAAGTTTCTGGCCGCCGCCGGCAAAAAGCCGAACCAGGCCAAAGTTTTGGTTTTGGGCCTGTCGTTCAAGGAGAACGTGCCGGATTTAAGGAACAGCCGGGCCAGGGAGATTCTTAACGGTCTTAAAAAACATCAGGTGGAAGTTTACGGCCACGACCCGATAGTCAAGCCGGAATTCGTGGAAGAATATTTTGGTTTACCCAACAGCCGGTTGGAGGAGTTGCCTCAAGTTGACGCGGTGATTGTTTTTAGTCCGCATCGGGAATTTGCCCAAATCAGTCTTGAGGATTTAAAAACCAGAATGACCTCGGCGCCGGTTATTTATGATTTAAAAAGATTGTACGATAAAAAAGAAGCCGAGGCTTTGGGGATTATTTACAAGCATTTATGAAAATTATTTTGGCCACGGGAATTTTTCCGCCCGAATTGGGCGGGCCGGCCACCATGGCCGAGGCGCTTAAAAACAGCCTGGCGGCTAAAGGCCATCAGGTGGAAGTGCTCACTTTTAGCGATAATCGTTCCGGTATTAACCAGCAAAACGGCCGGAACATCATTCATTATCTGCAACGAACCAATGTCCTTTTTAATTATTTAAGGTATTTTTTAAAATTAAACGCCCTGGTTAAAAAAGACGATTTAGTGCTGGCTTTTGACGCTTTAAGCGTCGGCCTGCCTTCGGCCCTGGTCAAGAAAATCAAAGGTAATAAGCTGGCCATCCGCCTGGGCGGCGATTTTTTATGGGAGCAGTCGGTGGCCAGAGGGCTTACCGTTTGCGCCCTGCCGGATTTTTACAAGCAAAAATTCAACCGTTGGCAGAAGTTGAGGTTTAAACTGATTAAGCGGACTTTAAAAGCGGCCGATAAAGTAATTTTAACCAACCGGTGGTTTTTAAATATCATTAAAGAACCTTACGGTTTGTCCGAAGAGAAAATAGAAATCATCAAAAATTTTTATCCTCAAAGCCAGGCTCCGGTTTCGTCCAGAAGTCGGACGGCTGTGGCCGCCGGCCGCTTTATCAAAATCAAGAATTTTGAGAAACTAATAGAAGCTTTTGATGGCAGCCGTTGCCCGGAAGCCAGGTTGGTCATTTACGGCGACGGCCCTTTAAAGAAGGAATTAGAGGCTTTGGCCGCCAGACAAAAAAACCATCGGGTTGAACTGCGGCCGGCTTTGTCCCAAACCGATTTGCTTAAAGAACTGGCCGCCTGCCGTTTTTACGTCCAGCCGAGTTTGTCGGAAGTAAGCCCCAATACCGTTTTGCAGGCTCTGGCCGCCAAAACGCCGGTGCTTATGACCAGGCATTGCGGCTATCTGGAATTTTTAAAAGACCGGGTAACGACTTTTGATCCGTTTGACGAGCAGGATTTAAAAGCCAAACTGGAATTATTTTACGACGACGTTTTTTACGCCGAGCAAAGGGAGAGTTTGACTAAGATTGACCAATCTTACCGGCTGGACGAGGCCGCGGCGGCTTATGAAAATTTATTTTTAAACTTATGAAAGTTTTAACCATCGGTTCGGACATCAATTTGTTCAAAAAGAATTCGGACGTGGCCAAGCGCGCCGTTAAGTACGGCTGGCAAACCGATAAATACATTATCATCAACTTTGCCAAGAAAGGTTTTAGCAAATTGGAACTTTCCAATCAGGTGACCGTTTACCCCACCAATTCGGCCGGTAAACTTTTTTATTTGCTTGACGCTTTTAAGCTGGCCAAAAAAATCGTGGCTCGAGAGGGGATTGAAGTCGTTTCGGTCCAGAATCCTTTTGAAGCGGCTGTGGTCGGCTGGTGGCTGAAAAAGAAATTTAACATCGGGTTGAATATCCAGGTGCACGGCGATTTTTTCGGCAGTGATTACTGGCAGACGGTTAATTTAAAAAACGCCTTCCGTTTTCGGCTGGCCAAACGGCTGCTGCGCCGGGCCGATTCCATCCGGGCGGTAAGCAAAAGAATCGGTTTGAGTTTAAAGAGATTCGGCATTCCCGCTGATAAAATCATCATCGCCCCGATTTACGTGGATTGGCAGGATTTTCAAAACCGCGACTCCGAAATGGATTTGCAGTTTGAGTTTACCAATAAATTCGTGATTTTATCGGTCTGCCGGCTGGCGGCCGAAAAAAATTTGGATTTGTTAATAGAGGCCTTTGGCGATTTAAGCGGGCAATACCGGGAGTTGGTACTGGTGATTGTCGGCGCCGGTCCGGAAGAAAAAAAACTCAAAGCCATAGCCGCCCGTCTGGGTTTGACGGACAAAGTGTTTTTTATGGGCTGGCAGGACGAACCCTCCGGTTATTACAAATCGGCCGATTTGATGGTGATTACCTCGGCCAGCGAAGGCTACAACCGGACCGTGATTGAGGCTATGGCCTGCGGTTGCCCGATTGTCATGAGCGACGTGGGCTTGGCCGGCGAAATCCTGATTCACGAACAGAATGGCCTGGTTTACGAAGTCGGCGATAAGGCCAGTTTGGTTAAGTCCATCGAACGGATGCTGACCGACGTTAATTTAAGGGAAAAATTTATTGCCAACGGTTTTTTGGCCGTTCAAAAATTGCCCAGCGAGGCGGAACTGTTAAAGCGCATCCAGGACGGCTGGCAAAAAGCCGTCAACCCGGAAAAAAACCATGAATAAAAAAACAGCTTTAATTTCCTTATATTCCGATGACGTCAAGGGCGTGCCGCCCCTGGCTTTGTTGTATTTGGCCACGGCTTTAAAAAAGCAGGGGCTGGAGTCAAAAATCATCCATCGCAATGCCAAGGATTTTGAGGAAGTTATCAAAGAAGTGGAAGATTACGGGCCGGCTTTGGTGGGCATGTCGGTTTTTACCGGTTATCACAATAAAAAATACGTTGAGTTAAGCCGGTATTTTAAAAGCCGGGGCTATAAAATCGTCTGGGGCAACGCCCATCCGTCGCTTTTGCCGCGTCAGGTTTTAAGCGAAAGTTGCGTGGATTTCGTCGTTTTCGGCGAAGGCGAAGAAACTTTGGTTGAACTGGTCAAGAATTTGGATAACCCCGCCGCTTACCCCGATATCCGCAGCCTTAATTTTAAAGACCAAAACGGCCAAATCATCATCAATCCCCGAAGGGATTTTATGGATTTGGACGATAATTTAATCGATTGGTCGTTAATCAATCTGGAGCAATACATCGTGCCTTATTTTTCCGGACGTTGCCAGAAAACTTTAATGGTGACCACTTCCCGCGGCTGTCCTTATAATTGCCAGTTTTGTTATAATTTGGTTTTTAATAACCGGCGCTATCGGGCGCATTCGGCGGAAAAAATCATAGAAAATTTAAAACCGCTGATTGAGCGGTATCAGCTTGATGCCGTCCGTTTTTTGGATGATAATTTTTTCATCAACCGGGAGCGGGCTTTTAAAATCGTCCGGGCGTTGGACTTGCCTTACTACGCCAGCGCCAGGGTTGAATATATTACCGAAGACTTTGCGGCCGAACTTAAAACCACCAAATGCTACGAAATCGCTTTTGGTTTTGAATCCGGTTCCGACAGGATTTTAACGGACGTCATCTGCAAGGGCTCCACCACTCAAGATACCCTCCAGGCGGTCCGGCTGTTAAAAGATACCGGCGCCATGACTTCGGGAGCGATTATTTTCGGCGTGCCCACGGAAACCAAGGAAGAATACCACCAGACCATGAAATTCATCATCAAACTATTGGAAGTGAACAATAATCTGGCTTTTACCTGCGGCTGGTATCTGCCTTTTGCCGGCACCGGCATGTTTGAAGCGGCCCGGGTCCTGGGTTTTGTGCCGCCGGATAAAACCGAAGACTGGGATAAATTCAACCGCTGGAGCTCCAGCTACGACATGGCCTGGGTTAAGTGGGATTATCAGCAGGCGGTTAAATATTCCCGAAGAATCATTAACCTTTTAGCCCTCTCTTATAAAAGGAACATTCCGATTTTTAAAACTCTGATTAAAAAGAGGGTGGAAAATTTAAATTATTCCTGGCCGATTGATATTTACATCCTGTCCAAATTAAGGAACATCTATCTTTTCAGCGGCGATAAAAATGCGGTTTATCGGTTTATAAAATGGCTGTTGGTTAAAATAATCAGGTTTAAACAGAGAGGCTTGGCTAGATGAAAAAGACCAAGTTTTAATTTTTAAATAATGTTTCAAAATAGTAATTTAAAAAGATTTAAGATTACTCCTGAAATTTTTTTTGTTTTGGCCTTAATTATAATTTGTTTAATCTTTTCCACTTATAAACTTACGGAAAGCCCGGGGGTTTGGGCCGATGAAGGGGTTTTTCTCCAGACTGCCAGAAATTTAATCTCTTTTGGCCAACAGGGTTTGCAGGTTGAGCCGGGTAAAATCACCTCTTCAGAATATTTAACTGCCGGCTACCCGTTTATTTATCCCATAAGTTTGGTTTTTAAGATATTCGGCGAGGGGGTTTTGGAGGCCAGATTGGTTATGGTGCTGTTTATATTGTTTTTTATTTTTACTGCCCATTATTTAATTAAAAGAATGTTCGGTTTTTCTTTGGCCGCGCAGGCCTCTTTAGTTTTGGTTAGTTTTCCGGTTTTATACGGCAACGGTAAAAGTGCCATCGGTGAAGTGCCGGGCCTCCTTTATTTAATCGTCTTTTTGTTTTTTTTCTTTAAAATTGAGCAGTCGGCTTATAAAAAAAAGCTTTACTATATTTTGGCCGGTTTGTTTTTAGGCCTGGCCGTTATAACTAAGCCGATATTTTTGATTATTTTACCCGCCGTTTTAATCGCCATTTTGTTTTTAAGGAAAAGAACGCGTTTTTACCCGAAATTAATTTTAACTTCATTGGCATCATTTTTAATCCCGATAATCATTTGGCCGGCCACCCAATTTAAAAAAGGGGATTCGGTTATAAATATTTTAAGTTTTTACGCCAACCCTCACGGACTGGGCGATTTATCAGGGACAGTTTTAGGCAATTTGAATAGATTCATAACCGAGTTAAGCCCTCTCTATTTTTTGTTGCTGCTTTTACTTTGGGCCTTTTCGGTCATTATTAGAATCAGAGAAAAAAGGCCGGTTTTTGTGGCAGAAATTTCAGCTTTCACTTTTTCAGTAATGATTCTGCCGGCTTATTTGACCACTATGGGATTTTACCGTTATTTTTTTCCGGCCCTGGCCCTGGCCTTGTTATTTTTCCCTTCGTCCTTATGTATTTTTTTAAATTATTTAAACGGCAAATTAAAGCGGCTCAAAAGTTCCACGGTGACGGCAATTTCATTTTTATTGGTTTTGTCAATGATTATAATAAACCTCTATCAGCTGGGTTTCAGCTCTTACGTGGCAGGCTATTATCAAAGCGCCAGAACGGCGGCTTTAGAAAGCTACTTTGAAAATTTTGATCCGGCTAAAACCATTTTTTTCTACAAAGTTCCGGAAGCTGTCATTTTTTTGCCCAATCACAATTATTTTCAATACGCCAGGTTAACGCCAATCGTTTTTGCCGGCCAAGACCAGCTGGAAAAAATCGCCCAGGGCATTCCCGATGAAATTATGTTTAATAATAATGATTTAAAAGAGATTGAAGACAAAATTTCCTTATATAAATTTAAACAAAATATTGACCGCTACATTGTCATAGAAAAAATCAGGTAACGTGTTATAATAAGCGATAATAACGGTATGAATAAAAAAAATTTAGGCGTTGGCTGTTTGGAAATTAACGGAAAAGCCAGGCAGTATATTAAGCAGGTCCTTGATTCGGGAAGGCTTTCTTATGGCCCCTTTATTAAAAAGTTTGAAAGGAAATTTTCCAGGGCTCACGGAGCCAAATTCGGCATTATGGTTAACAGCGGCACTTCCGCTTTAAGGATAGCTTTAGCCTGTTTAAAAGAAGTTCATCATTGGAAGGCGGGGGATGAAATTATCTTGCCGGCCGTGACTTTTGTTTCAACGGCCAACGTTATAATTGACCAGGGTCTAAAGCCGGTTTTTGCCGATGTTGATTCCAGAACTTACAATATTGACCCTAAAGAAATAAAGCGGAAAATCACCAGGAAAACCAAAGCCATAATGGCGGTTCATTTATTTGGCCAGCCGGCCGAGATGGGCCCGATTATGTCTTTAGCGAGAAAACATAAGCTAAAAGTAATTGAGGATTCTTGTGAGACCATGTACACCGGCTATAAGGGCAGGCGGGTGGGCTCCTTTGGCGACATCGCCTGCTTTTCAACTTACGTGGCTCATCTAATCGTCACCGGCGTGGGCGGTTTGGCCATTACCAATAATAAGCACTATGCTGAAATTTTAAGAAGTTTAGCCAATCATGGACGTGATGGCATTTATATCGGCATTGACGATGACAAAAATAAAAAAGGTCGGGCCTTGGCCGAAATTGTCAGCAGGAGATTTAAATTTATCAGGCCGGGCTATAGCTTTAGAGTAACGGAGTTTGAAGGCGCTTTGGGCTGCGCGCAGCTGGAGACGTCGGGTCGAATTTTATCAAAGCGGCAAACCAACGCCAAATATTTAATTAAGAATTTAAAACCGTTTGAAAGATATTTGCAGCTGCCATGGAAACCAAAATATTCCGGCCATGCTTTTATGATGTTCCCCCTAGTTATTAAAAAAAGTTTAAAAATCAAAAAAAAGGAGTTGGTTAATTATTTAGAAAACAAGGGCATAGAAACCCGGGAGATGCTGCCTTTGATTAACCAGCCATTTTATAAAAAAATGTTTAAAATTAAGCCAGCAGATTATCCGGTGGCTGATTGGATTAATAATTACGGTTTTTACATCGGTTGCCATCAAAAAATGGCCAAGGCCGAACTTGATTATATCATCAAAGCGTTTAAAAATTATTTTTTGTCAATATGAAAAAAGCCTTAATAACCGGCGTTAACGGACAGGATGGTTCATACCTCTCCGAGCTTTTGCTTAAAAAGGGTTATGAAGTTCATGGCATAGTTCGCAGGGCCTCAACCTTTAACCGCTGGCGCATTGACCATCTGCATAGACATTTGTTTGAAAGAAATCAAAACTTTAATTTAGAGTACGGTGATTTAGCGGATTCTTCCAGCTTGATGAGAATTATAAAAAAAGTAATGCCTGATGAGATTTATAATTTGGGCGCCCAGTCGCACGTGCAGGTTTCTTTTGAAACTCCGGAGTATTCCGCCGACGTTGACGGTTTGGGCGCTTTGCGCTTGATTGAAGCGGTAAGAATTCTGGATTTAATCGATAAGGTAAAGTTTTTTCAGGCCTCAACCAGCGAAATGTACGGTAAAGTGGAGTCAGAGCCGCAGAATGAAGAAACGCCCTTTCACCCCCGCAGTCCTTACGGGGTGGCCAAACTTTACGCTCATTGGATAGTTAAAAATTATCGCGAAGCTTATAATTTTTTCGGTACCAGCGGGATTATCTTTAACCATGAATCGCCCAGAAGAGGCGAGAATTTTGTAACCAAAAAAATTACCCAGAATTTGGTCAGAATTAAACTAGGCCTGCAAGATACTTTTAGACTGGGCAATTTGGAGGCGATTAGGGACTGGGGTTATGCCAAAGATTACATGGAAGCGGTTTGGCTGATGCTGCAGCAGGATAAGCCGGATGATTTTGTCATTGCCACCGGCCAAAGCCACTCAATCAGGGAATTCGCGGAAGAAGCCTGTAAAAATCTGGAGATAGACCTGGGCTGGCGGGGCAGCGGCCGGGAAGAAAAAGGAATTGATAAGGCAACCGGCAAGGTTATTATTGAGCTTGACGACCGCTATCTTAGGCCGACAGAGGTTGATAAGCTAAAAGGCGATGCTTCTAAGGCTAAAAAGGTTTTAGGCTGGCAGCCCAAGGTTTCTTTTAAAGAATTGGTTAAAATTATGGTTGATTATGATTTAAAAAGTATCCGGGAGAAAAAGGACGATATATTAATTGACTAATATTTAATGTCAAAAAAATCCAGAAAAAACGTTTTAATTATCGGCGCTTCTGGTTTCGTGGGTCAGGCGCTTACCAGGTTGTTAAGTTCAACTAGGCAAAAGCTGTTTTTGGTTTCCAGGAAAAAAAGTTTTAAGGCCAAGGGAACAAAAGTATATTACGGAGACTTAAACAGCCTAAATTTTTGTCGGCGGATTTTAAAGGACATCGACGTTGTTTATTACCTGGCGGGTTATAAAAAAAATATTGCCTGGCACGTTAATAAACCGTGGGAATTTATCAACGGTAATGTTTGGCCTTTATTAAGTTTTTTGGAGGCCTTAAAAGATTCCCGGGTTAAAACTTTGATTTATTTGAGCACCACTCACGTAAAATACGTCGGCCTTAAAGAAAAATCCATTGACGGTTATGCCTTGGGCAAATATTTAAGCGAGCTGGCTTTAAAATCGTTCGCAAAAAAATCTGCCATTGACATTAAAATCGTCAGGTCGGCGGTAATTTATGGGCCGGGAGATAATTTTAACCCTCGGGAGGCCAATTTTATTCCGGCCATGATCAGACGGATAGCTGAAAGTGAGCAAGAGCTGATTGTCTGGGGCAGGGGTTTGAGAAAGTTGCAATTTATTTACATTGATGATTTAACGGCTAATTTAGCCAAAGCGCTGAATGCCAAAAAATCTTTATTAATAGTGGGCGATTCCAGGCCCGCGACAATTAACCAGATAGTCGGAAAAATTCTAAAATTATTTAAAAAGGAATTATTAATCAGGCATGACCAAACAAAACCGGATAAACAAACCAAGCTGAATGTTTTTAAAAATTTAGTTAAACCCGAAGTTGACATTGACCAGGGCTTAAAAAAGACCATAAATTATTATAAAAAGATAAATGGCTAAGATATTAGTAATCACTCCCAGCTATAATGAAAAAGACACGGTTATAGTCTTAATTGAAAAACTGTTTCATTTAAAATTGGATTTAGACGTTTTAGTCGTTGATGACAGTAAGGATGAGACCGGTGATTTGATTAAAAAAAAGCAGTTAGAGCGCGCTAATCTTTATTTAATAAAAAGGCAGGGCAAGTTGGGACGCGGCACGGCTGTTTTGGACGGACTTAAGTTTGGCTTTAATAAAGATTATCAATATTTCGTGGAAATGGACGCTGATCTTTCTCACCAGCCCGATGAGCTGCCGTCGTTAATGTCTTTGGCCGCGCCAAACCAGGTGGTTATCGGTTCACGTTATTTAAAAGAAAGCAAGATTGTCAACTGGCCTTTTAAAAGAAGGATTTTCAGCCGGCTGGCCAATTTTTATGCCGGGTTGATTTTAGGAATCGGTATTCATGATTACACCAACGGCTTCCGCGTTTACGGCAGAGAGGCGGCTTTAAAAATTAATTTTGGGGAAATTAAGTCAACCGGCTACATTGTTTTATCCGAGATTGCCTACCAGCTTTTTAAAAAAGGCGTTGAATTCGTTGAGCAGAAAACCATATTTATTAACCGGAGCCGCGGCCGGTCAAACTTTTCTTTTAAAGAAATTAAGGAATCATTTTTATCAGTTTTGAGGATTAAAAGGAACTTTAAGTAATATGCCCAAACTTTCACTAATTATTCCGGTTTATAACGAAAAAAATACCATCCTGGAAATTCTGGCCAAAGTCGGCCGGGTTGATTTGGGCGAGACGGCTAAGGAAGTGATTATCGTTGACGATTTTTCCAGCGACGGCACCCGGGAAATCCTGCAAAGCCTGGCCGGCCAGCATCAAATCATTTTTCACGACCAAAATTACGGCAAGGGCCTGGCCATCAGAAGCGCCTTAAAAAAAGTCAGCGGCGACTGGACGGTCATTCAGGACGCGGATTTGGAATACGAGCCCGAAGATTTAAAAAAATTGCTCAATAAAATCCAGGAACCGGGCGTGGCCGCGGTTTACGGCTCCCGCCGCTTGAACAGAAGTTATTTTTCCGAAAGGCATTCCGGCTTTGTCTACGCTATGGGCGGAATTTTTTTAACCGGACTGGCTAATTTATTATACGGCGTCAACATCACCGACGAGGCCAATTGTTATAAAATGGTAAAAACGGATTTGTTAAGAAGTTTGGATTTAAAATGCCGGCGGTTTGAATTTTGTCCGGAAGTTACGGCCAAGCTCGGTAAAAGAAAAATCAAGATTCATGAACTGCCGGTCAGGTATAATCCGCGCCATAATGCCGAGGGCAAAAAAATCGGCTGGCGTGACGGCCTGGCGGCCGTTTGGACTTTAATCAAGCATCGTTTTATCAAATGAAAAAGATATTGTTAATCAACCCTCCCTGGGTAATCGGAGAAGACAAAAATTTATGGAACGAAGTGGCCAGCGCCTGGCCCAGCTTAGGGCTGGGTTATATTGCCGCGGTTTTGGAAATTGAGGGGCATCAGGTTTATTATCTGGATTGTTCGTCCGAGCATTATACCGTCGGCGATCTGGACAGAGAAATTTTGGATAATTACCGGGAGTTGGATTTTGTGGGTATTACCGCCACCACGCCGCTGGTTAAAAACGCCCTGGCCATCGCCGAACTGGCCAAGAAGAAATTCAAAGACGTCAAAGTGGTGCTGGGCGGCGTGCATCCTTCCATCATGCCGGACGAGGTTTTATCCCACCCGGCGGTGGATTACGTGGTCATGGACGAGGGCGAAGAAACCATGAAGGAACTGGCGGCCGGGCTGGAGCCCGCCGCTATCCGGGGCCTGGGCTATAAAAAGGACGGCCAGATTCACAAAAATCCGCCCCGGCCGTTGATTCCTGATTTGGACGCCATTCCCGCGCCGGCTTATCATCTAATGAACATGAAAACTTTCCGTCCGGCCGTCGGCAGCTATAAACGGCTGCCGGTGATGATTCTTTTCGCCACCCGCGGTTGTCCGGGCCGCTGTACTTTTTGCTACCGGACTTTTCGGGGCCTAGTCAGAAAAAGATCGGCCCGCAACATTATCAATGAGATTAAGATTTTAAAAAGGGATTACGGCATCAGGGAGGTGGCTTTTTACGACGACACCTTTACGATTTTCCGGCCGGTGGTCAAGGAATTTTGTGAAATCATGATTAACGA
The DNA here is from genome assembly GCA_035290305.1 of Patescibacteria group bacterium. Classification (GTDB taxonomy): domain Bacteria; phylum Patescibacteriota; class Patescibacteriia; order UBA1558; family UBA10009; genus DATDUR01. The sequence continues at coordinate 1,581 of DATDUR010000022.1, read as the reverse complement.
GAATATTAATATGACCTGGTCCTGTTTTTCGCGGGTGGACTGCGTGGACGAAGAACTGCTTAGATTAATGAAAAAGGCCGGCTGTCATCTGATTCTCTTTGGCGTGGAATCGGCCGACGAACAGATTTTAAAAAACGTCAACAAAAGAATTTCTTTGGACCAGGTTTTAAAGGTTATCAGAACGGCCAGAAAAGTCGGTTTGGAAACCAGAGCCTCGTTTATGTTCGGCAATCAGGGCGAAACCGAGGAGACCATCAAAAAAACCATCAACTTCGCCATTAAACTGGATCCGGACGAAGTCCAGTTCAACATCGCCACGCCCTATCCCGGCACCGAGCTGTTTGCCTGGGCCAAAGAGCGGGGCTACATTAAAAGTTTTGACTGGAACGATTACAGCATGTCTAATACGGTTTTTGAACTGCCCGGCCTGGACCGGAAAAAACTCCAGCGCTACTACAGTCTGGCCCACCGCAAATTTTATTTCAGGCCTAAAGTCGTTTTACGCCGCCTGTTCCACATCCGAAGCCTGGACCAGCTTAAGCAGGAGTTTAAAGGCGCCCTGGCTTTATTAAGATTTTTCAACAAATAATTTTCATGTCCCATCATAAACCAATTATCTTTATTATCCTGATTTCCTTGTTTGGCAGTCTGGCTTATTCTTTTTATTTTCAGATTACCCCGCAGGTGGACGCCCGGGGTTATGACAGCGCGGCCCTGAACATCGTCAACGGCTACGGCTACCGGGAAACGGCTGACGGGGATTTGGTTTTTGACCAGGCCATCGGCCGCATCGGGCCGCTCTACCAGTACTTTTTAGCCGGCCATTATTATCTGTTCGGCCACCGCTTTGAGCCGGTCTGGATTTCGCAGGCCATTTTGCACGCCCTGACCGTTCTGCTGGTTTATTTAATCTGCCTGCTGATTTTTAAAAATGCCGAACGTAAAAAAGATATTAGCCTCTTGGCCGCGGCCATTATCGGTTTTTATCCGGATTTGGTGGAAATTTCCGCTATGCTAATGATGGAAACTTTTTATCTGTTCTGGTTTATGCTGGCCGTTTATTTGTTCTTCCGGTTTTTTGATAAAATCAGTTTTTGGCCGGCCGTTTTAAGCGGTTTGGTTTTCGGACTGGCTACGCTTACCCGGCCGCCGGTTTTATTTTTAATTCCGGCGGTTTTGTTTTGTTATTTCACTCAAAAAAAGCGTCTGGCCGCCGGCGCCTTTATTTTAACCCTGGTTTTGGTTTTTGTTCCCTGGACCGCGCGCAATTATCAAGTTTTTCATAAGATTTCGCCCTTGGGCGCCGGCGGCGCTTATAATTTCTGGATTGGCAATTATCACGGCGCCAACGGCGAGCAGGAACCGCCGGATGAGGCCCGCGAGTTTATCAAAAATTACGGGGTGATTAACATTCAGCCGGTGGCCATGAATAAATTTTTTACTTTTATCCGGCAACATCCGCTGGAATACGTCAAACTTACCGCTTTGAGAGTGAATAAGTATTTCAGCCTTGCCCGGCCCATGGGTTTTTGGTTTTATCAGTCCGGCCCGGGCCAGCTGATTTTTTTAATCTGTTCCTCT